>NZ_CP063110.1:0-300000 GCF_014931275.1 Haemophilus parainfluenzae | reverse complement strand
CTTTCGCTAACAAATACTTAATCCCACGATGTAGGGTTAAATCTGGATAACGACGAATCGGGGAAGTGAAGTGTGCATATTCTTCTAACGCCAAACCAAAGTGGCCGATATTATCCGCATGATAAACTGCTTGGCTTAATGAACGGAGCAACATGGTTTGAATAAGCTCATGATCCGGACGATCTTTCACTTGCTCTAATAATTTCGCATAATCTTTTGTGGTCGGTTTCATGCCGCCTTCAAGGCTTAAACCGCATTCACTTAAAAATGCACGGAAAGACGTCAGTTTTTCTTCGCTCGGTGTGGCATGAATACGATAGAGTGCAGGTTCTTTATGCTTTTCCATAAAGTTTGCTGCTGCAATATTTGCAAGAATCATGCATTCTTCAATGATTTTGTGAGCATCATTTCGCACAACAGGTTCAATGCGATCAATTCGTCCCATGGCATTGAAAATAAATTTGGTTTCGATGGTTTCAAAATCGATGGCACCACGTTGTTTGCGTGCATTGAGTAACGCTTGATAGAGATGATGCAATTCTTCTAAATGTGGTACTAGCCCTTGATAACGGGTGCGGAGCTCATCATCGCCGTCTAAAATCGCCGCGACTTTCGTATAGGTTAAACGTGCATGAGAATTCATTACCGCTTCATAAAAATGATAATCGGTGAGTTTACCTTTGGCGGAAATGTGCATTTCACACACCATACACAAGCGATCAACTTGTGGATTCAGTGAACACAATCCGTTGGATAAAATCTCTGGCAGCATTGGTACGACACGATTTGGGAAGTAAACAGAGTTACCTCGATTATAAGCTTCAGTATCTAATGCAGAACGTAAACGCACATAATAGCTGACATCGGCAATCGCCACCCAAAGTTTCCAGCCTTTACCGCTTTTTTCGCAATATACGGCATCATCAAAATCGCGTGCATCTTCGCCATCAATGGTCACCAGTGGCAGATTGCGTAAATCTACACGGCCTTTTTTTGCTTCTTCAGGCACTTCTTCCGTGAATTTTTTAACGTATTTTTCGACCGCACTTGGGAATTGGTGAGGAATGTCATGATTACGAAGAGCAATCTCCACTTCCATCCCTTTTGCCATATTGTCACCCAGAATTTCGGTGATGATGCCAACTGGTTGAGTAAAGGAGGCAGAGCGTTCCTGCAATTCAACCACAACAACTTGTCCCATTCGGGCCCCATTGCGATGTTCATTAGGGACTAAAATATCTCGTCCGATACGACTGTCATCAGGCACCACATAGCTAAAACCATTTTCTAAGAAGAAACGGCCGACAATTTGTTTTTTACGACTTTCAAGTACGCGAACAATACGGACTTCGCGACGACCACGGCGATCTAAGCCTGCAGGTTGGGCTAATACAAAATCACCATGCATTACACGTTGCATTTGGTGATTAGGAATAAAGAGATCCTCTTTTTTACCTTCGACTTGTAAAAAGCCATAGCCTTCGCGATGGCCGATGACCATGCCTTTGAATAAATCTAATTTTTCAGGCAAGGCATAGCGTTTACGTTTAGTGAAAACTAACTGTCCATCATTTTCCATGGCACGCAAGCGACGACGCATGGCTTCTTGTTGTTCGTCACTTTTAATTGAAAGTGCGGTCAGAATTTCTTCCCGACTCATCGGGGCATTATTTTCACGAATAATTTGCAGAATGTAGTCTCTGCTTGGGATCGGATTACCATATTTGGATAATTCTTTTTGATAATTCGGATCTGTTTTTTTAAAAGATTTTTTGGTCATTTATTGTTTATTTTATGATTAATTTTTAAGTTATGGGGTAGTTTACAGGTTAAAGGAGGGAATGCAAGCTCGTTATCGGGCGTTTGTGGTAGGACGGTTTACGGCAAACAAAAACCGCACCAAAGTGCGGTTTTATTTTTAAGCTGTTTTAATGCTTTAATTACGCTAATTTTTTGATTTGAGCAGCTAATTTCGCTTTGTGGTTTGCTGCTTTGTTAGCGTGGATTAAGCCTTTAGAAGCCATACGGTCAACAACTTTTTGCATTTCAACGAATGCTGCTTCAGCTGCTGCTTTTTCACCTGCTGCTACTTGAGCATATACTTTTTTGATGTAAGTACGCATCATAGAGCGTTGGCTTGCGTTGTGTTGGCGGCGTTTTTCAGATTGAACCGCGCGTTTTTTTGCTGACTTGATATTAGCCAAGGTCAAACTCCTAAAATTTCTGTTAGATGATTATGACAAAATAAGGGCGTAGAATATGCCGATTTTTTATACTTTTGTCAATGAATAATTTGTGTTGATTTCGGTGAGACACAACCGAAAGTAAGCATCGTTATTTAAAAAAAGCGCTTTCTATTGGCTCACACAAACGATGTGGGCAGGATTTTATCAGTTTTTTTCGTTGGAATATAGCGTAAAAACAAAAATTCTATACAATTAAGGCAAATTTTTTTGAAGAGACCCCTATTTTGAGTAAACGACTTTTAAAATCCGGCATTATCGTGAGTGGGATGACATTAGTGTCCCGTGTGTTAGGTTTAGTCCGCGATGTGGTAATTGCCCATTTAATCGGTGCTGGCGCGGCGGCGGACGTGTTTCTATTCGCTAACCGTATCCCAAACTTTTTACGTCGTTTATTTGCGGAAGGGGCATTTTCTCAGGCTTTCGTGCCGGTATTAGCTGAATATCAAAAATCGGGCGATCTTTCTAAAACGCGAGAATTTATCGGAAAAGTATCGGGTACGCTAGGCGGTTTAGTCAGTATTGTTACTTTGCTTGCCATGGTGGGATCACCTGTTGTTGCGGCGATCTTCGGGATGGGCTGGTTTACCGATTGGCTAAATGACGGACCCGATGCACACAAATTTGAACAAGCCTCTTTACTCTTAAAAATTACTTTTCCTTATTTATGGTTTGTCACCTTTGTGGCACTTTCAGGCGCGATTTTAAATACGATAGGCAAATTTGGTGTGATGTCGTTTTCGCCTGTTTTGTTAAATATTGCCATGATTGCAACCGCACTTTTCCTTGCACCAAGATTAGACAATCCCGATCTTGCCCTTGCTATCGGGATCTTCTTAGGTGGTTTGCTACAATTTTTATTCCAAATCCCTTTTTTGAAGAAAGCAGGCTTGCTCGTAAAACCAAAATGGGCATGGCATGATGAGGGGGTAGCAAAAATCCGTCGATTAATGATTCCTGCCTTGTTCGGGGTTTCCGTAAGTCAAATCAACTTGTTGCTTGATACAGTCATTGCCAGTTTCTTAATGACGGGATCCATTAGTTGGCTTTATTATTCTGATCGTCTATTGGAGTTTCCACTTGGCTTATTTGGTATCGCAATTTCCACTGTGATTTTACCGACGCTTGCTCGCCATCATGTGAATCGAGAAGATAATTCTCCCCAAAGTGCGGTTGATTTTCGCAACACAATGGACTGGGGCGTACGAATGATTTTATTACTTGGTGTGCCTGCCGCCATTGGTATTGCCGTGTTAGCCCAGCCGATGTTACTGGTATTGTTTATGCGTGGCAGTTTTACCTTAACAGATGTGCATGCAGCCTCTTATTCTTTATGGGCATTCAATGCCGGTTTGCTTAGCTTTATGCTGATTAAGATTTTGGCTAATGGCTATTACGCACGCCAAGACACTAAAACGCCTGTAAAAATCGGGATTATCGCCATGGTGAGCAATATGGGCTTTAATGTGTTGGCGATTCCATTTAGTTATGTGGGTTTAGCGATTGCTTCTGCCATGTCAGCAACCTTAAATGCTTATTTGCTTTATCGTGGTTTAGCTAAAGAGGATGTATACCATTTTTCACGTAAAAGTGCGGTCTTTTTTCTGAAAGTTTTAGGTGCAGCCTTAGCCATGGGCGGTTTGGTTTGGTATAACTGCCCGTCGATTCAAGAATGGGCAGCCATGACATTTTTAATGCGTATCTATTGGTTGGTTTGGTTAATTGGACTGGCTGCGGTCGTTTATTTAGGCGTATTGGCGCTCTTGGGTGTTCGTAAACACCATTTACTGACAAAACATTAAGTTACCGCTATAATGCACCGATTATTTTTCGTTTTTTGGAATAAGATGTAATGCAATTAATTCGTGGGCTTCATAATTCACAGCCATATTTGTCAGGGTGCGCATTAACCATTGGCAATTTTGATGGGGTGCATTTGGGGCATCAGGCGATTTTGCGTCATCTTCGTCAGAAAGCGAATGCGCTGAATTTACCCATGGCGGTGATGCTTTTCGAACCACAACCGCGAGAATATTTTATGGGTGACAAAGCCCCTGCGCGCTTAATGCGTTTAAGAGATAAATTGCATTATTTGGCTCAGGCGGGTGTGGATGTGGTGATCGTCGCGAAATTTGACCGCTCTTTTGCTGATCTACCCGCAGAACAATTTATTGAAGATTGGCTTGTACGCAAATTAAATGTGAAGTTTCTCAGTATCGGTGATGATTTCAAATTTGGTGCGAAACGTTTAGGCAATTTTGCGATGTTGCAACAAGCCGGAAAGCAGTTTGGTTTTGAAGTAGAAGACAGTCGCACCTTCTGTTTAGATGAGTTACGTATCAGTAGCACCGCTATTCGTGAAGCGTTGGCTAAAGATGATTTACAGCATGCGGAAAATTTACTCGGTAAGCCTTATCGTATTTTTGGACGAGTGATACATGGCAATAAATTAGGGCGAACCATTGGTTTTCCTACCGCGAATGTTCGCTTACATCGCCAAGTGAATCCAGTAAAAGGGGTTTATGCGGTGAAAGTGCGGTTAAAATCGGGCGAGATTTTTAACGGCGTTGCAAACATGGGAAAACGCCCAACGATTAACGGTACGATACAATTATTAGAAGTCCATTTATTTGATTTTTCTCAGAATATTTATGGGCAAATGGTCGAAGTGGAATTCTGCCAGAAGATTCGAGATGAGATAAAGTTTCCGTCTTTTGAAGCGTTGAAAGTTCAAATTGAACAAGACGTAAAAACAGCAAAAGCATTTTTTGCAAAATAGAATTATATTGAAATATAAAATTGGAAAATAACATGACAGTTGATTACAAAAACACGTTAAATTTACCTGAAACAGGTTTTCCTATGCGTGGCGATTTAGCCAAACGCGAACCTGTAATGTTAAAAAATTGGTATGACAAACAGTTGTATCAAAAAATCCGCCAAGCGACTAAAGGTAAAAAATCCTTTATTTTGCACGATGGCCCTCCGTATGCGAACGGCAATATTCATATCGGTCACGCCGTTAATAAAATTCTGAAAGATATTATTGTTAAATCTAAAACTGCATTAGGTTTTGACTCGCCTTATATCCCAGGTTGGGACTGTCACGGTTTGCCAATTGAATTAAAAGTAGAAGGTTTGGTAGGTAAACCAAACGAGAAAGTGACAGCAGCTGAATTCCGTCAAAAATGTCGTGAATATGCCGCGGAACAAGTAGAAGGCCAGAAAAAAGATTTTATCCGTTTAGGGGTATTAGGCGATTGGGATAATCCTTATTTAACGATGAACTTCAATACCGAAGCAAACATCATTCGTACACTCGGTAAAGTGATTGCGAATGGCCACTTATACAAAGGTTCAAAACCAGTGCACTGGTGTTTGGATTGTGGCTCTTCTTTAGCAGAAGCAGAAGTGGAATATGAAGACAAAGTTTCTCCGTCTATCTATGTTCGTTTCCCAGCAGTAAGTGCGGTTGAAATTGAAGAGAAATTTAACGCAGTAGGTAAAGGACATGGCAAATTATCTGCGGTGATTTGGACAACCACACCTTGGACAATGCCATCTAACCGTGCGATTGCAGTAAATGCAGACTTAGAATACAACTTAGTACAACTTGGCGATGAGCGTGTGATTTTAGCCGCTGAATTAGTTGAATCCGTAGCGAAAGCGGTGGGTGTAGAACAAGTTGAAATTTTAGGTTCAGTAAAAGGTCAAGCACTTGAGTTAGTACGCTTTAACCATCCGTTCTATGATTTCACTGTGCCGGTGATTTTAGGCGATCACGTGACTACCGATGGCGGTACGGGGTTAGTACATACTGCACCGGATCATGGTTTGGACGACTTTATTGTAGGACAAAAATATAATTTACCAATGGCGGGGCTTGTATCGAATGACGGTAAATTTATTTCAACGACTGAATTCTTTGCGGGCAAAGGCGTATTTGAAGCCAATCCATTGGTTGTTGAAAAATTGCAAGAAGTGGGCAACTTATTAAAAGTTGAGAAAATCAAACACAGCTACCCACACTGCTGGCGCCACAAAACCCCGATTATTTTCCGTGCGACTCCGCAATGGTTTATCGGGATGGAAACACAGGGTTTACGCCAACAAGCATTAGGTGAAATCAAAGGCGTGCGTTGGATTCCAGATTGGGGTCAAGCACGTATCGAGAAAATGGTTGAAAACCGCCCAGACTGGTGTATTTCCCGTCAACGTACTTGGGGCGTGCCGATGACCTTATTTGTGCACAAAGAAACCGAAGAACTTCATCCGCGTACTTTAGAGTTACTTGAAGAAGTGGCGAAACGTGTAGAGAAAGCCGGTATTCAAGCATGGTGGGATTTAGACGAAAAAGAATTATTAGGGGCTGATGCAGAAACCTATCGCAAAGTGCCTGATACTCTTGACGTATGGTTTGACTCAGGATCAACCTATTCTTCTGTTGTCGCGAATCGCCCAGAATTTAACGGTCAAGATATCGACATGTATTTAGAAGGTTCTGACCAACACCGTGGTTGGTTTATGTCTTCTTTAATGCTTTCTACAGCAACAGACAGCAAAGCACCATACAAACAAGTATTAACCCATGGTTTCACTGTGGATGGTCAAGGTCGTAAGATGTCAAAATCTATTGGTAACATCGTGACTCCACAAGAAGTGATGGATAAATTCGGTGGTGACATTTTACGTTTATGGGTGGCATCTACCGACTATACCGGTGAAATGACCGTTTCTGATGAGATCTTAAAACGTGCCGCGGATAGCTATCGTCGTATTCGTAATACTGCGCGTTTCTTACTAGCGAACTTGAATGGTTTTGATCCGCAACGTGATGCCGTTAAACAGGAAGACATGATTAGCTTGGATCGTTGGGCGGTAGCTTGTGCGTTAGATGCACAAAAAGAAATTAAAGATGCGTACGATAATTATCAATTCCACACAGTAGTACAACGTTTAATGCGTTTCTGTTCTGTAGAAATGGGCTCCTTCTACCTTGATATTATCAAAGACCGTCAATATACCACCAAAGCAGACAGCCTTGCGCGTCGTAGCTGCCAAACAGCGTTATGGCACATCGCAGAAGCATTGGTTCGTTGGATGGCACCAATCCTGTCATTCACGGCGGATGAAATTTGGGGCTACTTGCCACAAACGGCAACTGCACGTGCAGAATTCGTCTTCACTGAAGAATTCTACGAAGGCTTATTTGGCTTAGGCGAGAATGAAAAACTAGACGATGCTTACTGGCAACAACTCATTAAAGTTCGTTCTGAAGTGAACCGTGTATTAGAAATCGCCCGTAACGACAAAGTGATCGGTGGTGGTTTAGAAGCAGAAGTAACGGTTTATGCTAACGATGAATATCGTGCATTGTTAGAACAATTAGGCAATGAATTACGTTTTGTGTTAATTACCTCAAAAGCAGAAGTGAAAGCATTAGCAGACAAACCTGCGGATGTGGCTGCGGGTGAGTTAGAGGGAATTGCCGTAAGCGTAGCACGTTCTAACGGTGAAAAATGCCCACGTTGTTGGCATTATTCTGACAAAATCGGCGTGAATCCTGAACATCCTACACTTTGTCCACGTTGTGTGGAAAACGTAGCAGGTAACGGCGAAGTACGTCAGTTCGCGTAATCTTAAAATCATGAAGAAAAGAGCGGTCAAAATTGACCGCTCTTTTTTATGTTTAAATGAACAGAAATAAAAAAGGCTGATATTAACCAGCCTTAAAGATCTTATTGGTTAAAGGTATTACATACAGAAGGGTTGGCACTTTGTAAGCCTTTTCTGAACCATTCTAGACGCTGTGCAGATGTACCGTGAGTGAAACTATCCGGTACCACATAACCTTGGCTGCGTTTTTGTAAACGGTCATCACCCACAGCTTCTGCTGCATTAAACGCTTTTTCTTCATCACCGCGTTCAAATAAACCACTTTTCACCGCTTGGCTCGCCCAAACACCGGCGAAACAGTCAGCTTGAAGTTCTAATTGAACAGAAAGTTGATTTGCCGTTTTACGATCGCTGCTTTGTTGTGCGCGATTCACTTGCGGCAGAATGCCAAGCATATTTTGCACGTGGTGACCGACTTCGTGTGCAATTACATAAGCAAAGGCTGAATCACCTGCTGCACCCAGTTTATTTTTCATTTCATTATAGAATGATAAATCAAGGTAAACTTTGCGATCGCTTGGGCAGTAGAACGGGCCCATTGCAGATTGACCGGTACCACAAGCAGTTGGCGTTACACCATTGTAAAGTACCATGGTTGGCTCACTATAGGTTTTCCCCATTTGTCTAAAATATTGTCCCCAAACGGTTTCAGTATCCGCTAATACAACTTTAGAAAGACTCGCAAGCTGCTGTTCTTCTTGGGTTTCTAATCGTTGAGAGCTTTGTCCTGAAAAATCCGGTGTGCCCACTAAGCCTGAAAGATCCACGCCATAATAAGCACCAACTAATAAGATAATAATACCGAAAATACCAGTGCCTCTTCCGCCACCGAAGTTACCGCCGCCAGAGCCACGTCTATCTTCAATATTTGAGCTTTCTTTACGACCTTGCCAACGCATAATTTGTCCTTTCTGAGTGAGTAAATTTAAAATCGGCGTATTCTATCAAAGTGCGGTCAATTTTAGATCAGTTTTCTTGAAATATTTACATAGCTTTACACTCTGATTTATAGACTTCTTAAGGGAATTTCAGTATCGTAATAATCCCTTAAACAAACATACAAAAGGAACTTTAAAATGGGTTTATTTGATTTTGTCAGTGACATCGGTAAGAAAATTTTTTCTAAAGAAGAAGAGGCGTCTAAAGCTGTGACTCAACACATCGCAGAAGACAATCCAGGCGTGGAAAACTTATCTGTTACCGTTGAAAATGGTGTAGCAAATATCCAAGGTGTGGCATCAACTGCAGCAGCATTAGAAAAAGCAGTATTAATGGCGGGTAACATTCAAGGTATCCACTCAGTAACAAGCGATGCAAGCATCAATAACGGTGAAACCTTAAGCAGTGATGATACATTCTATGTAATCCAAAAAGGTGACACCTTGTGGAAAATCGCTGAGAAAGCTTACGGAAATGGCGCGAAATATACCGCTATTGTTGAAGCGAACAAAGAAGTGATTAAAGACGCGGATAAGATTTTTCCAGGTCAAAAAATTCGTTTACCGAAAGGTTTATAATTCGATAAAAAGTGCGGTTATTTTTGACCGCACTTTTTTCTTTATTCAAAATTGTTGATAAATTGTGCAATTTTAGCGGGTTTTCTATTGAATTTTCCGGTTTCTATCGACTGTTTGATTTTCTTTCGCTATAATTTGGCGGTTTTTTATTTTTACAAACAATAACGTGTTCGGTGTGGTTTTTACCGAGTGCAACATTAATTGAGGTTACAAATGTCATTAAATATTGAAACAACTCAAGGTTTAGAGCGTCGTGTGACGATCACCGTTCCAGCTGAAGCTGTAGAAAAAGCAACTCGTGAAGAATTCAAACGTGCAGCAAAAAATGTACGTGTTGATGGTTTCCGTAAAGGTCATGTGCCAGCGCACATCATTGAACAACGTTTTGGTGCATCAATCCGTCAAGATGTATTAAACGATTTATTACCACGTCATTTCTTTGATGCAGTAATCGCTGAGAAAATCAATATCGCAGGTCGTCCAACTTTCGCTATCGAAACGTTCAAACCTGGTAAAGATTTATCATTCACTGCAACTTTCGAAGTGTACCCAGAAGTTGAATTAAAAGGCTTAGAAAATATCAAAGTTGAGAAACCAACTGTTGAAATCACTGAAGCTGATATCGATAAAATGATCGATGTATTACGTAAACAACAAGCAACTTGGGTTGAAAGCAAAGCAGCAGCGAAAGCAGATTCACGCGTGACCATCGACTTCGTTGGTTCAGTAGATGGCGAAGAATTCGAAGGCGGTAAAGCAACTGATTTCGTTCTATTCATGGGCCAAGGCCGTATGATCCCTGGTTTTGAAGAGGGCATTGTAGGTCACAAAGCAGGTGAACAATTCGATATCAATGTGACTTTCCCAGCTGAATACCATTCTGAAAACTTAAAAGGTAAAGACGCGAAATTTGCGATCACCTTGAAAAAAGTAGAAGAAATGGAATTACCAGAATTAACAGATGAGTTCGTTGCTAAATTTGGTCCTAACACCAAAACTGTGGCAGATTTACGTGCAGAAATCCGTAAAAACATGGAACGTGAATTGAAAAACGCATTAGTTTCTCGCGTTAAACAACAAGTCATCAACGGTTTAATCGAACAAAACCCAATTGATGTTCCAGCTTCTGCAGTAGAAGAAGAAATCAATGTGTTACGTAACCAAGCAGCACAACGCTTCGGTGGTAATGCACAACAAGCTGCACAATTACCACGTGAATTATTTGAAGCGGATGCAAAACGTCGTGTTCAAGTCGGTTTATTATTCTCTGAAGTGATCAAATCAAACGAATTGAAAGCGGATGAAGAACGTGCGAAAGCAATGATCGCGGATATCGCTTCTGCTTACGAACAACCAGCTGAAGTAGTTGAATATTACAGCAAAAATGAAGAGTTAATGAACAACATTCGCAATGTAGTATTAGAAGAACAAGCAGTTGATGCCGTTCTTGCTAAAGCTCAAGTGACTGAAAAAGCGTCTTCATTTGATGAGATCATGAATCCACAAGCATAATAATTGATAGAAAGTGAATTAAATTCACAGGTATATCATCGAAAAGTGCGGTCGTTTTTTCAATGAAAAGCGACCGCATTTTGTTTTTACTGATTTTCGGGTAGAATATTGCCCAATTTTTTAGCACATATTTAGGGGCAAAAATGAGTGTAATTCCTATGGTTGTCGAACAAACCTCTCGTGGTGAACGTTCGTACGACATTTATTCCCGCCTATTAAAAGAGCGCGTGATCTTCTTGAATGGTGAAGTAGAAGATCATATGGCAAATTTGATCGTGGCACAGCTACTTTTCTTAGAATCAGAAGATCCGAAAAAAGACATCAATATTTATATTAATTCACCGGGCGGTTCAGTGACTGCGGGTATGGCAATTTACGATACCATGCAATTTATTAAACCGGATGTGCGTACTCTTTGCATTGGTCAAGCTTGCTCAATGGGCGCATTTTTACTTGCAGGAGGTGCAGCAGGAAAACGTGCTGCATTACCGAATGCACGAGTGATGATTCACCAACCGTTAGGTGGTTTCCGTGGACAAGCATCAGATATTCAGATCCACGCGCAAGAAATTTTAAAAATCAAACAAACCTTAAACGAGCGTCTTGCTTTCCATACAGGTCAAAGCATCGAACGTATCGAAAAAGACACCGATCGTGACAACTTTATGTCGGCGGAAGAAGCAAAAGCTTACGGCTTAGTGGACGATGTGTTGATTAAACGTTAAGGATTTAACATGACAACAAATGATAACGATCTTCACTGTTCTTTCTGCGGAAGAGAAAAAAGTGAAGTAGGTAAATTAATTGCGGGTACAGATGGTTATATTTGTAACGAGTGTATCGAGCTTTGCCACAGTATGTTGGAAGACAGTGGAGAAATCGAAACACCTAGCGAACTGGCAGTTGAAGAAAAATTACCGACACCGCACGAAATTCGTGCGCACTTAGATGATTATGTGATTGGGCAAGATTATGCGAAAAAAGTCTTGTCAGTGGCGGTTTACAATCACTATAAACGCTTACGCACGAACCACCAAAGCAATGATGTGGAATTAGGTAAAAGTAACATCTTGTTAATTGGTCCAACAGGTAGCGGTAAAACCTTATTAGCTCAAACCTTGGCGCGTCGTTTGAATGTGCCTTTTGCTATGGCCGATGCGACGACGTTAACTGAAGCCGGTTATGTGGGCGAAGACGTGGAAAATGTGCTGCAAAAATTATTGCAAAACTGCGATTACGATACGGAAAAAGCAGAGCAGGGCATTATCTATATTGATGAAATTGATAAAATCAGCCGTAAATCAGAAGGTGCGTCTATTACTCGCGATGTGTCTGGTGAAGGTGTGCAACAAGCCTTATTGAAATTAATTGAAGGCACTATCGCATCTGTACCGCCACAAGGTGGACGTAAACACCCTCAACAAGAAATGTTGAAAGTGGATACCTCAAAAATCCTCTTTATTTGTGGTGGGGCATTTGCTGGCTTAGATAAAATCATTGGTAAACGTACACAAACTGATACTGGAATTGGTTTTGATGCAAAAGTAGAGAAGGAAGAAGAGAAAGAAAATCTTTCTGAATTATTCCGTCAAGTTGAGCCGGATGATTTAATGAAATTCGGTTTGATTCCAGAATTTATTGGTCGTCTTCCAATGATTGCGCCATTAAGCGAATTAGATGAAGAAGCGTTAATTCAGATCCTTACTCAACCGAAAAATGCACTGACCAAACAATATCAAGCATTATTTGGCTTAGAAGATGTGGAACTTGAATTCACGCCAGAAGCATTAAAAGCGATGGCGAAAAAAGCCCTTGAACGTAAAACCGGTGCACGTGGTTTACGCTCAATCGTTGAGGCTGTATTGTTAGATACGATGTATGATTTACCTTCAATCGAAAACTTGCAAAAAGTGATTGTGGACGAAGAAACCATCGTTGATAACAAACCACCAAAGCTCGAATATAAAAACTAATAGAAAGTGCGGTTGTTTTTTCTAACATTTTTCATAGGCAATCCCGAAAGAAAATGCTACAATCGCACGTTCTGAAATTAATCTAGAAATTATTTATCCCTTATTTTATACGGATTCACTTATGGCAACTGAAATTGTTGAGAAAAAGAAACACGACCAAGAACAAGTCGTAGAAGGAAAATCAAAAGGCTTAAACACACTTCTTTGGATTCTTTCTGTGGCATTTTTTACTGCTGCAGCGATTGGTAACGTTTATTTTAAAGACGCCTTCTCTTTACCTGTGCGTGTAATTGGCGTAGTTGTCGCTTTATTAATTGCTTTTGGTTTAGCTGCAATTACCAACCAAGGTACAAAAGCTCGTACATTCTTTAGCGAAGCAAAAGTTGAAGGTCGTAAAGTGGTATGGCCAACTCGTGCAGAAACACGTCAAACCACTTTAATCGTTATTGGGGTAACCGTGCTTACCTCTTTATTCTTCTGGGCAATTGATTCAATTATCATTGCATTGATTAACTTCTTAACTGATTTGAGATTCTAAAATGAGCGAAACTGAAAACGTATCCAAAAAACGTTGGTATGTATTGCAAGCATTCTCAGGCTTTGAGAGTCGTGTTGCAATCACATTGCGTGAATATATCAAACAACAACAAATGGAAGATCAGTTTGGTGAAGTGTTAGTGCCGACTGAAGAAGTCGTTGAAAACGTAGCAGGTAAACGTCGTAAAAGCGAACGTAAATTCTTCCCTGGCTATGTATTAGTTGAAATGGCAATGAATGATGACACATGGCACTTAGTGAAAAGCGTACCACGTGTAATGGGCTTTATCGGTGGTACACCAGATAAGCCAGCACCAATTTCTAAACGTGAAGCAGATTTAATTTTAAATCGTTTAGAGCAAAGTGCTGAAAAACCACGTCATCGTAAAGAATATCAACCAGGTGAAGAAGTGCGTGTGACAGAAGGTCCATTTGCTGACTTTAATGGTACGGTTGAAGAAGTGGATTACGAAAAAGGCCGCTTAAAAGTGTCTGTATCTATCTTCGGTCGTGCAACACCAGTTGAGCTTGAATTTGGTCAAGTGGAAAAAACACGTTAATTTCCCTTTTCCAAAATAAGAAATTTAATGACCGCACTTAAACAATAAAGTGCGGTTGTTTTTCGAGTAGTTTTTCTGCTTGAAATTTCGAGGCTGATTAATTAAAATACAGCCTTTCATTAACAGGGGAGCCGATTTCGGCGTTATCACCCATTTAGAGGAAACTAAAAAATGGCAAAAAAAGTCCAAGCATACGTTAAGTTGCAAGTTGCAGCTGGTATGGCAAACCCATCACCACCAGTTGGTCCTGCATTAGGTCAACAAGGTGTGAACATCATGGAATTCTGTAAAGCATTCAACGCTCGTACTGAGAGCATTGAAAAAGGTTTACCAATTCCAGTTGTTATCACTGTATATGCAGACCGTTCATTCACTTTCATTACTAAAACTCCACCAGCAGCAGTATTATTGAAAAAAGCTGCAGGTATCAAATCTGGTTCTGGTAAACCGAACAAAGATAAAGTGGGTAAAGTAACTTTAGATCAAGTTCGTCAAATCGCTGAAACTAAAGCAGCAGATATGACTGGCGCGACTATCGAAACTAAAATGAAATCAATTGCTGGTACTGCTCGCTCAATGGGCTTAGTGGTGGAGGAATAATACGATGGCTAAATTGACTAAAAAAATGAAAGCAATCAAAGCTGGCGTAGATTCTACTAAAGCATATGAAATCAACGAAGCAATCGCGTTATTAAAACAATTCGCAACAGCTAAATTCGTTGAAAGTGTTGACGTTGCAGTAAACTTAGGTATCGATCCTCGTAAATCAGACCAAAACGTTCGTGGTGCAACTGTATTACCACACGGTACTGGTCGTGAAGTACGCGTAGCTGTGTTCACCCAAGGTGCTAACGCAGATGCAGCTAAAGAAGCTGGCGCTGATTTAGTCGGTATGGAAGATTTAGCAGAGCAAATCAAAAAAGGCGAAATGAACTTCGACGTTGTTATCGCTTCTCCTGATGCAATGCGTGTTGTTGGTCAATTAGGTCAAGTATTAGGTCCACGTGGTTTAATGCCAAACCCTAAAGTTGGTACCGTAACACCAAACGTTGCTGAAGCAGTTAAAAATGCTAAATCTGGTCAGATCCGTTATCGTAACGATAAAAACGGTATCATCCACACAACAATTGGTAAAGCAAACTTCTCTGAAGTTCAATTAAAAGAAAACCTTCAAGCATTATTGGCTGCTTTAAACAAAGCAAAACCAACTACTGCAAAAGGTATCTTTATCAAGAAAGTAAGCATCTCTACAACTATGGGTGCTGGTGTGGCTGTTGATCAAGCTTCACTATAATTAAGCGTTAAAACTTAATTCAAATTAACCGCACTTTGGGTAACTAAAGTGCGGTTATTTTTTACATGCTTTTCAATAAGTGAAATGTTGAGAATATAAAAAGAGCGCTCAAATTTCATTATATTTTGAATTTGACCGCTCTTTCTTATGAGAGATTACTTCGCTAAAGCGAAAATTGCTTTAATAGCTTCCTTAGTGTAAGTTTTTTCCACTTTCGCCTTGATAGCAGTTTGAGCTGCATTATCGACAATTTCAGCTAAGGTTTTATCATCAATGCCAAGTTGTTCAAGACGAGTTGGTGTGCCGATTTTATCAAACCAAGCTTTTAAGGCTTGAATACCATCTTCAGCCTTATCTAAGCCAAATATTTCTTTAGCAAAGCGTTTGAATTGAGCAGGTCTTTGAGATTGATACCATTGCATCCACGCAGGCATAATCACAGAGAGCCCTGCACCATGTGGCACATCTGAAATCGCACTCATGGAATGTTCAATCATATGATTTGGGAAACCGTAAGGTGAGATACCTAAATGTGTTAAACCGTTCAACGCAAGTGTAGCCGCCCAGGCAAATTCACCACGAGCATTGAGATCTTGTGGATCATTGAGCAAGATTTCAGTCGTACGAATAACAGTTTTAATATTGCTTTCTACTAAGAAATCAATAATTTCAGGACGATATTCAGCTGTGAAATAGGCTTCAATAGAATGAGCAATAATATCTGCGGCAGAATACACTAAATAATCACGACTGACGGTTGCTTGCAATTTCGGGTTAATGACAGATACTTTTGGGAATAAATGATTGCTGTGAATTGAATATTTTTGCTGTGTTTCTTCATTGGTAATGACGGCTCCCCAGTTCATTTCACTGCCTGTTGCCGCAAGGGTTATTACATCAAAAATCATCAACGCTTTTTGCACCGGTGTACCTTTAAAAAAGTCCCAAGTATCACCCTCATAGCACGCACCAGCCGCGATCGCTTTCGCACTATCAAGGCAAGAGCCACCACCGATACTCAACACGCTATCTGCACCAAAGGCTTTTGCCATTGCAACGGCTTCACGGACTTTGTTGATTGTCGGGTTACTTTTTACCCCGCCACATTCAACGTATTCAATGCCATGCTCACGTAAACTTTTAGCCACATCTTCAAATAAGCCGGAATGTTTGATTCGCTCACTGCCATAGATAATTAAGGCCTTTTTTGCACCGTATTCGTGCATATATTTACCCATCTCTTTTTCTTTATCGAGACCAAATTCAATGCGAGTAGGGTTTTGAAAACTAAATGGATACATATTTATCTCCTTATTATCTGTTAAGTGCGGTCAGTTTTTGCGTTGTTTTTATTCCACAAAGTAATGTGGAATGAAGTGGCTATCATTGCCGGTAACTGGGGTAAAATCTTCTCTTAATCCGATACCGCATGCCACATCACCCACCACCCAAGAACCAATCATTGGATACATACCATCAAAATTTGGCAGTTCAAATTTTTGTTGATAGATGTAGCCTGCCTGATCGTAAAAGGCAGAATGTTCACTGCCTTTGGCGGCAAATTCTAGACCATTACGTTTTTCATAGTAAGAAACATTGGCACCCTCACGACCTAACGTCGGTTTTTTCACCCATATTGATTGACGATCGGTAATATCATGCTTGCTAAAGTAAGCAGGTAGTAATAATGGATGATTTGGATGTTTTTGCCACAATTTCGCTAACAGCACTTTATTGCTTAATAGTAATTTCCACGCAGGCTCAATAAAAGTGGTGGATGAATTAAGCATGTGTGGTGCATATTCTGTCGTAGTCATCCATTCAAGCGGATAGAGCTTAAATAAACAATCAATAGGTTGATTATTCAGATCGAGGAATTGCTGACTGTCTTTATCGTAACCCACATCTTCAATAGCAAGCTGATGAATATGCCAACCTGCGTTGTAAGCCACATCCGCCAAGTAATCGATATTGCCCCAATCTTCACGGCCCGCTTCTTGCATGGCACTAAAATGGAAATTTTTTAACCCTGTTTGCTGTTGAATAAACTGAAAGCGATTGAGCAATTCTTCGTGAATCCAATTGAATTGGTCACGATGCGCTAAGCCTTCAATTTGCTCTAACCATTGCCATTGCACCACGGCAGCTTCAAGCAGGGAAGTTGGCGTGTCGGCATTGTATTCAAACATTTTGAGGTTTTCGCCGTCATAACCAAAATCAAAACGACCATATAAGTGCGGTACGTTTTTAGCCCATGTTTGTTCAATCAGATTTTTCTGTAAATCGGTGAAGCGATAATGGGCATAATCACCTTGTTTCACTTCATCGGCAACAAAATCCATACACATTGCATGCAATTCGTTGGTGGCATCTTCAATGCGATCGATTTCAGCTAAGGTAAATTCATAAGCCACATTATCCGACCAATAATGGGAGCCATCAGAGGAAGGCAGATTATAGTAATCAAAGCCCACATCTAATAATTGTTGCACCATATTGGGGCGAGTAGGAAAGCCTGTGATTCGTTTCATATTTAACCGCCTGAGCTACGGTTACTGCTTGAGCTAGAGCTTTTAAAGCCACCGCGTGAAACCGGTTTACTGTAAGTGCTGCCTGCATTACCTTTCACTAATACAGGTTTACCGACAGAACGATTAGTTTGTGGTTGGATAACTTGGCCCGTTGGTGTTGAAACGGCACGGTTACTTGGATTATAGCTAGGCCCTAAAAATGAGCCCATCGTACGCGCGATCATGTAACCCATTGCGGCGCCTGCAATCGCACTGCCCATACTGCCGTGTCCTTCTCCTGTTGCAGAGCTCGTGTGGCTTGTTCCCTCAGAACCGCTTGAGTTGCCAGAGTGAGTTGCACCATCAGGATTTAAGGTTTGTTTGACGGTCTGATTGTCTTCTGACCATTCGCTATTATTGCTTGGACGTGTATTTAAATTGCCCGAGAGAGAGGAGCCAGATCCAGCATGTGCAGTTGTGCCGCTATTATTTTCATTAGATTGGTCAGCTTCGCATAATTCAATTTTTTGCCAATCGGCTAAACAATCCTCAAGGCTGTTATAAACATCACGTTGAACTTGCTCTTCTGAGCAGCCGCCCAATAAAGCCACAATAGAAAGACTGACGAGAACTTGATTTTTCTTTTTCATCATAGGGTTAAAGTGTTAATAATTCAGTTAAATGATTGATTTCTAATGTAGGCAAAACACTTGCTTCAGTAAATGAATTGAGATCTTTGCCCGATAAATTAATCCATACAGCTTGGCAGCCAGCTTGAATGGCGCCTTGAACATCCGTGGTTAAGTTATCACCAATATGTAAAATTTCATTCGGTTTTACGCCAAAATGATCGGCGGTTTGGTGGAATAAATCTTGATGAGGTTTCGCTCTGCCTTGCTCTCCACCACGTAAACTCAGCTGAAAGTGTTCAAACCCAATGCGTGTTGCAATCACATTACCATTGGTAATCACGCTAAGCGGGTAGCGATCTTTCAGTTGATTCAGCACTTCAATACTTTCTGCGGGTACATCAATTTTATGTCGCCATTCAATAAATTCTTCCATGGCAAGGGCCAAAGTGCGGTCAATTTCAACCGCACTTTTACCATGATGCGTCAGTAAGTTGCGTAACGTTTCGACACGCCAGGCAATCACATCTTCAGCAATCAAGGGATCTTTCTCCGCCAGTTGCCATTTCCATTCTCGCCAATATTCTGAGGTAAGCTCGCTCAGTTGTGCGTATTCTTGTACACATTGAAGAAAGCGTTCTTCGGCTAAACGAATGACATGACTGTTATCGTAAAGGGTGTCATCAAGATCAAAACTCATGATCTTGAAAGGCTGAAGACCGCGGTAAAATCGCATAGTTAATCCTATTTAATGGTATTCACACCAAGCCATGCGGTCGCACGTTCATTGGTGATTTCTTCGTGTGTCCACATGCTCATTAAGTCAGGCTGAGGATGTTTGTTAGTGTTATAGCCGATCAAATGAGCAAAATCAAATACGGCATGCGGATAGCCGTTAATGAGCAATAAGGCTAAATAACCACTCTCATCCCAACAAATTTCAAGTTTGCGAGCCTCATGATGATTAGAGGTTGAATCAACGTTATACACGTGCAACATATCAACTATCGGTTGAGCATTTTGACGCATATCAAGCGCATAAAAATAACCTGTTTCACCGTCATCTTCAAACATTACAGCAAAATGCTCAAATACCGTAGAATGTGTTCCTACTTGCTTTGGCGTTCCTAAAAAGAGTTCATCCTCTAAAGTTAAATGTAACATAATCTTTCCTAATCAAATTGTGTAATCCAATGGCAACTATTATATGCTTGAAAACAAAGCTCTACTTGAGCTTTCGTATTTTTTGCATCATTCATTGGTGGAAGTTTATCCAAGGAAAAATAAGCAGACTCCAACGTTTCACTGTTCTTCTTAAATTCACCTGACAATCTTTCACACATAATAAAAGCCTTCTGTACACGATGAGCCAAAGGTGGATAGTTATGCTTATGCTGGTCGTGGATTGCAATAATAAAAGTTGGCTTCACATCAAGCCCTGCTTCCTCATACACCTCTTTTACTGTATTACTATGAAGTGTCTCCAATACATCAACCCATCCCCCAGGCAATGACCAAAGTCCATCATTTTCTAGCACTAACAAAATTTTATCGTCTTGAAAAATCGCTGCCCGAGTATCTATTTTGGGAGTTTGGTAGCCATCCTCATTACAAAAAAGATTTTTAACCGTTTCTTTTGGTATTGCCATTTTATGGCTAATCATTTCAGCTGCTAAATCTCGAAGACGCTCATAGCGTTCTATATCATAAATATTTTTACAATAAGCCAAGCCACTTTGTGCAATACTTTGAATTTCAATCGCCCAAGATAACCAAGGTTCAGTAAGTAATGAATTAGATTGAGTATTCATAAAAACTCCCTAAAAAAACACCGCACTTTTGTGCAAAGTGCGGTGAGATTTTACAGTAAATTCAGCGTGAATTACGCTTGACCTTTAACCGCTTTTAAACCTAAGAACGGAGCTGGTGTGCCAGCACGTTCTAATGCTTCTTCGATACGGATTAATTGGTTGTATTTCGCAATACGGTCAGAACGGCTCATCGAACCAGTTTTGATTTGACCTGCTGCTGTACCAACCGCTAAATCAGCGATAGTCGCATCTTCGGTTTCACCTGAACGGTGAGAGATTACAGCGGTGTAACCTGCATCTTTAGCCATTTTGATTGCTGCTAAAGTTTCAGTTAAAGAACCGATTTGGTTGAATTTGATTAAGATAGAGTTTGCGATACCTTTTTCGATACCTTCTTTTAAGATTTTGGTGTTAGTGACGAATAAGTCGTCGCCCACTAATTGAACGCGGTCGCCTAACACTTTAGTTTGGTATGCAAAACCTTCCCAGTCAGATTCATCTTGACCATCTTCGATAGACACGATTGGGTATTGTTTAGTTAATTCTTCAAGATAGTGTGTGAACTCTTGAGAAGTGAATGAACGGCCTTCGCCTTTCATTTCGTATTTACCAGTTTCTTTGTTGTAGAACTCAGAAGATGCACAGTCCATTGCTAAAGTGACGTCTTTACCTAATACATAACCTGCTTTTTCAACTGCTTCTTTGATACATGCTAAAGCGTCAGCGTTAGATGCTAGGTTAGGTGCGAAACCACCTTCATCACCTACAGCAGTGCTCATGCCTTTAGATTTTAATACTTTCGCAAGGTTGTGGAATACTTCAGCACCGATACGAAGTGCTTCACGTAACGTTTTCGCACCAACTGGTTGAATCATGAATTCTTGGATATCAACGTTGTTATCTGCGTGCTCACCACCGTTGATGATGTTCATCATTGGTAATGGCATAGAGTAAACGCCTGGCGTGCCGTTAAGTTCTGCAATGTAAGCGTAAAGTGGTAAACCTTTAGACGCTGCAGCGGCTTTTGCGTTTGCTAAAGATACCGCTAAGATTGCGTTTGCACCGAAGTTAGATTTGTTTTCAGTACCGTCTAAATCGATCATGATTTGGTCGATTTCAGCTTGGTTAGACGCTTCTTTACCTACTAATGCATCAGCGATAGGACCGTTTACTGCAGCAACCGCTTTTAATACACCTTTACCTAAGAAACGAGATTTGTCGCCGTCACGTAATTCTAATGCTTCACGAGAACCGGTAGATGCACCTGATGGAGCAGCTGCTAAACCAACGAAACCACCTTCAAGATGAACTTCAGCTTCTACAGTTGGGTTACCACGAGAGTCGATGATTTCACGACCAATGACTTTAACGATTTTTGCCATTTTGTTTTCCTCTGTTTAAAGTTAATTAAAATTAGTTAGGCGAACCTAAAACGGGGATATAATAAAGCAAATTTAGAAATTTGTCTTGGAAAAATAACCGCACTTTGATCTGTATCTTATTTTTCACTCAAGTGCGGTGAGATTTTATCTCTTTTTATCCAATATCTATTTAATTTTAGTGGATTTATCCACAAAAGTTCGTTAAAGTGTCAGTAAATTCCATACTGTTTTAGTATGAATTATTAAGTGTTAATTAAGGCTTTATAGAATAAAAAAAGGAATGATTATGTCTGTTTCAACATTTTTCGAAAAGACTAAAGCGCAGATAAAAAATGCAGTGTCTGCACATCCGATTGAAATTTTTCTAATTAGTGCATTTGCAATTGGAATTTGGTTTATGGAATTAGAGCCTCATCAAGGAAATGATCATTTGGCTTATTGGGTATTTGAGCCAATGCTGTTTATCTTTGTTTATCTCTCTCGCCCTTATTCTTGGTATCGTTTTTCATGGATTGTGCCATTGGTAGCGCTGGCTATCATTGGCATGACTAATGATAGCGCAGAGTTTTATCTATCGAGCCCAAAATTCTGGGGCGCAAATTTTATTGCGTTACTGGTGTTATTAGGGTTTCCATTTGAAAAAAATAATCAAGGGTTTACCTACCGTAATTTTATCAATCTATTCCATCTTGGCTTAGCAACGGCGGTATGGTTATTGGTATTTGGATTAGTAGCGGCTATTTTATTTACGATTACAACGCTCTTTAATGTCGAGTTTTCTGATAGTTTCTACAGTCATTTTTATACTTCTTTAGGCATTTTTACTCAGCCACTGTTTTTCTTAGTATTCCAACAGCGCCAAGCTAAATCGGAAATGACGTTAAATCGCATTTTTGAAATTTTAGTTAATTTCGTATTAGCACCCGCATTGATGATTTTCACTGTGTTGCTTTATGCTTATGTTGTTCAAATTATTTTTGAAGGCGTATTACCAAAAGGCATGCTGGCTAATATTACCTTGCCTTACCTGCTTGGTGGTTTAGGCGTATATGCATTACGTTCTATTTGTGCTAAAGCCCGCTGGGAAACTTTCTTTAAGTTCTATCCATATCTTGCTATTGTGTCAATCGTGTTGCTATGGCTGGCGATTGATCGCCGTATTAGTGCGTATGCTTGGACTGAACCACGAATTTATTTAGTAGCCTTAGCTACGGCGATTACGATTGCTTATGCGATTCTAACTGTGCCGAAAATTCGTCAATATCGTTTAATCTCTGCAGTTGTAATATTGGCAATTTTTGCCATGACTTGGGTGGTGAAACCACAAGAAATTGCTTACCAAAGCCAAACTGCACGTTTTGAACAGTTATTGAAAAAGCTTAATTTATCAGATGATTCAGGCAAAATTCGTGATGATGTAGATTTTGTCGAACGTTTAGAAAATATGCCAAAAAGCGAGCTTAAGGATTGGAAAGAATTAGACAGTGTATCAGACTATTTGCTTTACAGTATAGAGCTAGACTCTTCTGTAGAAGATGCTTATCAAGAAAGACGAGAGGTATTTCAGAAGCAATATGGTGAAAAATCGAAAGAACTTTTGAAAGTCGATATTTATCGTGATGAGATCCGCATCGATGGCCAAGCAATTAGCGACCAAGGTACAAAAGTAGCATTTCTATGGGAGTCAATTGATGTCACGCCGTATAAAAAATGGATTCGTGTACCGATGCCTGGATTTGATCGTACAGAGGTTCAGACTTATATGAAATCTGATGGAAAAGCGGATAAGCCCGAAGAGAAGCCAGAGGTTTGCTTTATTGAAGATCATGACAGATATTGTACGAATATGGATGAACATATTCATAAAGTATTCAAAGAACATCAGCTAGACCCGATGAAAAAAATCTCTAACGCTGAGCTTAAATCGCTTAGCCAAGATTTATTAAAAATTGATAGACCAAGCTTTACGATTTATTTGAATGAGCTTTATATGGGATTTAGACCAGAAAGTGGTTATTACTATAGTCGAATATATACGAAAGCTATTTTTGATAAGTAATCGTAAATATAAAACGCTGTGATGTTTCACAGCGTTTTTTGTAAAAATTAGCTAAAAATGACCGCTTTAAATATTAAGATATGTGTTTATAGAATACATTTTTTAAAGCTTGCGTATGTCTGTCTAAAATACTAAACATTATCTCTCGATCTTCTCCGAATCTCGAATCTCCATTATTGGAACGAACTTTGTCATAAGCCGAAAAGGCGATTTCAAACTCTTCAGTGCGTAATTTAATGGTTTTGCCGTGCAGTATAAGACTTAATAGGCTGACTTCTTTAGGTGTTAATTCTGGAAATAAATGACTTATCCATAGCTCCATAGAGTATTGAACAGACTCGCTAATTTTGTCATGTATTTTACTCGCTTGGGCTTGATGTATCCGATAAAGCAACAAGGGTTCTGGTAAATTCGCAAATGTCTTTTTGTGTAATGCGCATTGTACCCACATATGAAAATCGGGTGCAGTGGCTGTTTGTGCATAATTGATCCCGAGCGCCTTGATACTAGAATGTCGCCACATTGAAGAGGGATTAATGATATTGTCTCGAGCTAAAGAAAAATGTGCTTTTATATCTTTATCTAAAAGAGGAAGTGTACTCACTTTAGTCGCTTTATCAGTTTGCCCATCATTAAAGAGCAGTGCATTACTTCCTAAAATATCAATTTCGGAATGCTCGTCTAAATATTGAACTTGTTTTTCAAAACGGTGTGGAACACAAATATCATCAGCATCCATCCGAGCAACATATTCAACATTCATATAGTTAAGCATATCCATGGCAAATTGCATTACAGCAGGTTCACCTTGGTTTTGAGGTAAATGGTAAACACGTAAGCGAGCATCTTTTTCTGCATAAGTTTCGAGAATCTTGCCTGTGTTATCGGTAGAAGCATCATTAACCGCAAGAATACAAAAATCACTAAATGTCTGATTCAATAATGAATCTAAACATTCAGCAATAAAATTTTCTGCATTATATGCGGGTAAAATAACAGCAAGTTTCATTTTTTCATTTCCGTGTAGATAAAAGCGTATTCTATTTAAATTACGACCGCAGCGATAGTCAGAAGTTTAACTGTGTTAGTTATCTAAAATATTTTTATAGATCGGGGTTTTAATTACTTTTCACTCACATTACAAATTCCGCTATTCAATCACTGAGATATTTTGCAAAAATGCAACAAAAACTGACCGCTCTTTATTGCTGCTAGGACGTTTTCCTATCTGAAATTTAATGGTTGATAGGTAAATTTAATATATCTGCAATTTCTATTATGCGAGGTGCTGCTGATTTTGGACAAACTAAGCAATAGAAATTATCGGAACCCGTATCAACATAAAGCAAAGTATAATCACTTTTTGCTTCTACTTTAGCCTTAATACGTGCAAACTCATGCTTTGCCTCTTCGAAAGTGATTTCGAAAGTTTGTTCAAGAGACTCAGAAAGAAAGTGATTGAGTGAGTCATAATCAATTTTCCAGTCATCTTGGTAGCAATGTAGATAACTTCTGATAAGCTCCAATTTAGCGTATTCTTCATCTAAATCTTCGTCCTCATATATATCACCAAATGCGATCATTTTCTCTCGACATTTTTCAAGATCTTTATTTAGCCATTTATAGAGGCTTTTAACTTGCTTAATGTATTTTGCTTTGATGTATTTTTTCGTTTCAAGCAACATAAGTAACTCATCAAATAAGGCATCTTGATTGATTTCAGTTTCACGTCTGTCAATGCTATCGCAAATCAAATCAACGGCTTGTTTTAACAAAGCAAACTTGTAATGTTGTTCATCAAGCGGTTTGGCATAATAAATCGCTGCCATTAAATTAGAAATAAAAAGCTTATCAGTATGTTGTAACGAATATGCAGCATCACTAATAGGTTGCCCAGCAAATAACTCAATTCTTTGCGGAAATTCAAATTCAATTTCTTTAATAATATGTTCATATTCCTTATGCGGTTTTATGCCAAACCCAATATTTAAAAAAGAATAGCCAGAACCATTAAAAAATTCTTCTCGAGAAGCAGGTACGAATCCCATTGGGTTACAGAATTGGCTTTGTAAATCATACATGTCGCCGCTAAAATCTAATTCATTAAATTTTTCTTTTGAGTAATCGTCCCAATTATCAGAATAGTAAAATTGATAGGCGTAAATATCTGTTTCAAAGACATTGTTTTTGACAAGTAAATCGCCATCAGGTTGATTTTTAAGATAATGCTCAATTTTGGCGAGTTTTTGGTCTAATAATGCAAAATCTTCAGGCTTTTCAATAGCGTTTAAAACCGCATCAACTGAAGATAAAAATTTCTCATAATGTGGACTATGTTGATTAAATGGCTTTGCCTGTATCATACTCTGAAAAAGGTTGTTCGCTTGATCCGTTTCGGCGAAAACGAAGCTATCCTGATCGGGAAAAATAAAAACTCTAAAAAGTGAGCTATCTGTTGGGTTTAATTTAAAATCAATAGAAAGAAATAATTGACCCCAATTTTCCTCCTCAAATTCTATGCGCGTAATACAAGGCAGTTTCATTGTTTTTGTCAGAAGCAATTCTAGAGGTTGGTATAAATCAGATAACCCCGTATTTTCTAGCAATTCAGATTCATCTAAATTGGCTTTACCATAATGCCAATAGGTTGCGATTGCCATTGGCGCAACTTTGTGATTTCGGGCAAACAACCTCTCAGATGGCTCTTCTTTCGCCTTAAAATATTGAAAGATTTTGTCCAGTTTGGTTGTTAATGTTTGGTCTAATTTATCAGCGTGTTGTTTAGATTTAAAAAACATAATAAAAATGCTCAGTTTAAAAGAGATTACTCGTAATATTCATATTTCTTTGTGGTTTTATCTAACCATATACCTTTTTCATCATACATAATGCTTTCAATCACATTACCGTGTTGATCAAATTTATGACGCGTTGTGAGGGTTTCTTCCAATTTTCCGTGTTTGTCAAAAATTTGGCGTTTTAATTCATTGTGATTTTTGTCATAAGTAAAATCTGCTCGTCCCTCATTAAAAGACGTGTTATGTACAAAGTCGCCATTTTCGAGATAACGATAAGTTTCGCAATTACTTTCTTTTCCATTGTCATCAAAGTCACAAGCTTTGATGAGTTTATCGTCCTTGTAATGGAATTTTTTCGCATGGCCGTCAATAAGTTTTGCATAATAAACAGCTTCAGAGATGAGTTTGCCATCTTTGTCATAAACTCTTTTGATGTAATCTTCTTGGAAGTTCGGCTTTTTCGGCTTTTTGCCTACATAGGTGATTTCTAAAATGATACCCGAACCATCGCTGTTTTCTTGATAGCGGTAGAGTCTTCCATGAGTCTCTTTATAGATATCGTAACGAATTTCTTCTAATCGATTGTTTTGATCATATCGATAATTCGCCGTCGTTTTATCGAAATGTTCAGACTCGCCAGTAACATCTTCAGTTTTAATTAAGAAACCTTGTTCGTTATAAAATTGACGAACATCGTTCGTGACCACCTCTCCTTCTGCCGCTTCAGGATTATCTTCCGAATGTGAAATAACAGATTTCACTTTGCCTTGTAAGTGATTCGCTTGCCAATCAGTTTGCACAGGGAAAAGTGCGAAAGCAGAGGTAGAAAGGCTGGCGAGAAGGGCAGTAAGTAAAAATTTATGCATAGTCGTTCCTTTTATCACAAGCGGTCGGATTTAATAAATGTTTTGTAAAAAACGCTGAAAAATAACTGCTTGTTTAAGTTATATAAATAGTTGGCTAAAATGTTATATTAATTCAAATGTTTTTTGAAGTGTAGTTAAATAAATTTGCTTTTTTTATAGGGTAAGAAAATAATGAAAGTATTCCGGAAAGTAGTATTTTTCTGTATTGATAAGAAAAGCATAATACACAAATATATTGATTAAGAGAGATATTAGGAAATATGCAGCGTTTAAAGACACCATTAGAAATATTTTTGTGGACAATTGGTATATTGTTTGGAATTGTCACGTTATTATTTATTTTGAGTTATTTTGTATTTTATGTTTTGTTCTCTTCAGCTCCACAAGATTGGGGGCTTAGAGGCGTTCAGTTACAAGATAAACCGTATTTAGCAGGGATTGATGATTTATCTCCGAATGCATTTGTTTTTGCAACAACCGGAGAAGATGCGCCAGATTATGTTATTACGCTCGATAATACGTATTTTAAGTGGGGCGATTTTCGTTTAAATAAACTTTCATTAAATAGTAATGTAGTTAGAATCAATGATTTGGTTAGATTGGGTAAACAACATGATACTGACTTAGGCATGCCGGAAACGATTTCTATTAATGGACAGTCTTGTTTGAGTAGAGGAAGTTTTGTTTTTGTACGAATAAAAGGTAAGGGGCCTTCGATGCCTTATTCTGATTTTACCTTAGCCAGTTGTGAAATACCTGAAGGTGAAGTTATTCTACCGACGATTCGTTTAAAGAGTAAAGTTGCATTTTATGAAAATCGCCAGCTCAATTATGATTACCTTTGGAAAGATAATGAGTTAATAAGCTCACAAATAAAGCAAGCTCATAGTTATAATACGAACTTTATAGAGCCGAGTTTGCAAGTTCAGTTAGCTAATGATAAAGATAAATTTGATATTTGGTGGTATTACACTGATTTAACCAATCATGCGAAACTTATCCAAGTTGTTCACGGTGATTATATGGATGAAGCAAGTAGTGAAAGGAATTTTGTTATTGGTGAGTGTCGTTATAAAGTAGATAACACTCGAATTTATCTCACTGATTTAACAAAAGATACCGCACATTGGCATTTTATTGATGATTTCGATTCAGGTGATATTTCTGATAAATGTAAAATGCAGATCTTGCCTTATCGTTTGGTGAAACGGTAATCGAATCAATCAAATTAAAATGCTTAAAAATACAAAATGCGGTCAAAAACACAAGGATTTTTGACCGCACTTGTTTATTGAATTATCAGTAAATTACTTTTCAGTTTTTAACTGATTTTCTCTAGCTGCTTTGACAAAGCCTTCAAATAATGGGTGACCATCACGTGGTGTTGATGTAAATTCTGGGTGGAATTGACATGCCACAAACCATGGGTGGTTTGGTACTTCGATGATTTCCACTAATTTACGATCTGCAGATAAACCAGTTACTTTAAGGCCCGCTTTTTCAATTTGTGGAAGCAGGTTATTGTTCACTTCATAACGGTGACGGTGACGCTCTTCGATAGTTTCTTTGCCATATAATGCACGCGCTTTTGAGCCTTCAATTAAATGACATTGTTGCGCACCTAAACGCATCGTACCACCCAGATCTGAATTATCATCACGGGTTTCAATGTGTCCTTCCGCATCTTGCCATTCTGTAATTAAACCCACAACAGGTTGCTCACAGTGACGATCAAATTCAGATGAGTTAGCTTTTTCAAGACCAGCAACATTACGCGCATATTCGATTAATGCAATTTGCATCCCTAAACAAATACCAAGGTAAGGAATATTGTTTTCACGCGCATATTTTGCGGTCAAAATTTTGCCTTCTACACCACGATAGCCAAAGCCGCCCGGTACTAAAATACCATCGACACCTTTTAATACATCAGTGCCTTTGGTTTCAACATCTTGAGAATCAATGTATTTGATATGCACGCTTAAACGGTTTTTCAAACCTGCGTGTTTTAAGGCTTCATTCACTGATTTATAAGCGTCTGGTAATTCAGTATATTTACCTACCATACCGATGGTCACATCGCCCACTGGGTTTGCTTCTTGATAAAGCACTTGTTCCCATTCTGAAAGGTCCGCTTCTGGACAGTCTAAATGGAAACGTTGGCAGATGAATTCATCCAAACCTTGTGATTTCAATAACGCTGGAATTTGATAGATTGAATTCACATCTTTTAATGAGATGACGGCACGTTCTGGTACGTTACAGAATAAGGCGATTTTTGCACGCTCGTTTGGTGGAATCATGCGATCTGAGCGGCAGATAAGCACATCTGGCTGAATACCAATTGAAAGTAATTCTTTTACAGAATGTTGAGTTGGTTTGGTTTTTACTTCGCCCGCAGTCGGGATGTATGGCACTAACGTTAAGTGCATAAAGATAGTATTCTCACGACCGACTTGTACGGCAAGTTGACGAAGTGCTTCTAAGAATGGAAGTGATTCAATATCACCCACGGTTCCGCCTACTTCCACGATAACCACATCATGGCCTTGTGCACCGGCAATCACGCGATCTTTGATTTCATTGGTGATGTGTGGGATAACTTGAATTGTCGCACCTAAATAATCACCACGGCGCTCTTTGCGTAATACTTCAGAATAAATTTTACCGGTGGTGAAGTTGTTGCGTTTTGTCATTTTGGTACGAATAAAACGCTCGTAGTGACCTAAGTCTAAATCGGTTTCCGCCCCGTCTTGGGTCACGAATACTTCGCCGTGTTGGGTTGGGCTCATTGTACCCGGGTCCACGTTGATGTAAGGGTCTAATTTCATAATAGTCACGTTTAAGCCACGTGCTTCTAAAATTGCTGCCAATGATGCTGCAGCAATACCTTTACCTAACGATGAAACCACACCGCCTGTGACGAAAATATAATTTGTAGCCATAGTGAGAGACCTAAAATGTTGGGATAAAAATGATTATAGCCAATCATCTTTTATGCAAATTTGTGCAGAATGCTGAAAAGTGCGGTCAAAAATAAAAGAAAAAGATGATTAGCTATCAAGACGGGAGGATAGTTTACAGGATTTGAGATTTTTATACAATCTTGTCTTGTCAGGAATGTATGAAAATTAAATGGCTTATCATATTCTCCATTCTACGATAGAATACGCCCAAATTTTTTATAAAGAAGAGAAAAATTTATGACAAATAAAGCATTAAGCGTGGTGATTTTAGCAGCCGGTAAAGGCACTCGTATGTATTCTGATTTACCAAAAGTCTTGCATAAAGTGGCAGGAAAACCGATGGTAAAACATGTGATCGATACGGCAAATCAATTAGGTGCGGAAAACGTGCATTTGATTTATGGTCACGGTGGCGAATTAATGCGTGAGCGTTTGGCAAATGAAAGTGTGAACTGGGTCGTTCAAGCAGAACAATTAGGTACTGCCCATGCGGTTCAACAAGCTGCACCATTCTTCAAAGATGATGAAAATATTGTGATTTTATATGGTGATGCACCATTGGTGACCAAAGAAACATTGGAAAAACTCATTGCAGCGAAACCGGAAAATGGGATTGCATTGCTCACGGTGAATTTAGATAACCCAACGGGTTATGGTCGTATTATTCGTGAAAATGGCAATGTGGTGGCGATCGTAGAACAAAAAGATGCCAACGCAGAGCAATTAAAAATCCAAGAAGTAAATACTGGCGTGTTAGTGGCTGATGGTGCGCATTTCAAAAACTGGCTTTCTCGTGTGAAAAATAACAATGCACAAGGCGAGTTTTATTTAACGGATGTGATTGGTTTAGCCAACCAGGATGGTTGTCAGGTTACTGCCGTTCAAGCCTCTGAATTTATGGAAGTAGAAGGTGCCAATAACCGTTTACAACTTGCTGCATTAGAGCGTTTTTATCAACGTAAACAAGCAGAAAAACTTTTACTTGCAGGCGTGATGTTAATTGACCCAGAGCGTTTTGATTTACGTGGTACATTAGAACACGGTAAAGATGTTGAAATTGATGTGAACGTGATTGTGGAAGGCAATGTACGTTTAGGTGATCGAGTAAAAATTGGCGCTGGCTGTGTATTGAAAAATGTGACTATTGGTGACGATGTTGAGATCAAGCCTTATTCTGTTTTAGAAGATGCCACAATTGGTGCAAAAGCGGCGATTGGTCCATTCTCTCGTTTACGTCCAGGTGCTGAATTAGCCGCTGAAACCCATGTGGGTAACTTCGTGGAAATTAAAAAATCTACAGTAGGTAAAGGTTCTAAAGTAAATCATCTCACTTATGTGGGTGATACCGAAATCGGAGAGAACTGTAACATTGGTGCAGGTGTCATTACTTGTAACTATGACGGTGCAAATAAATTTAAAACAATCATTGGTAACAATGTATTTGTTGGATCGGATACGCAGTTAGTCGCGCCTGTTACCGTCGCAGATGGCGCAACCATTGGGGCTGGTTCAACGATCACTCAAAATATTGAGAAAGATGAGCTGGTGATTACTCGTGTGCCACAACGTCATATTCAAGGTTGGCAAAGACCGGTGAAGAAAAAGTAATTAACATTGCAAGGCGAACCAATGTGTTCGCCTTTTATAATTTGATGCCTTTTACTTTATAAAGGTTGTTCGAGTTGCTAAAATCATCGTCCATTTATAAAGACAGATAATTTCCTATGACAAAAAATAAAACAGGACTTTCATTCCTTTGGATAAGTGCGGTCGCATTTATCCTCGATTTATTAACCAAATATATTGTGGTGCAACGCTTTGATCTCTATGAAAGCGTGAACCTATTACCCGTTTTTAATTTAACCTATGTGCGTAACTACGGTGCAGCGTTTAGCTTCCTTGCTGAACATGATGGCTGGCAGAAATATTTCTTTATCGTGCTTGCGATTGGGATTTCTTTAATGCTGGCTTACTTTATGAAAAAGAATTCAGCAGAACAAAAATTACAAAACTCAGCTTATGCACTGATTATCGGTGGCGCATTAGCCAATATGGTGGACCGTGCGTATAACGGTTTTGTGGTGGATTTCTTAGATTTTTATTGGGATATTTATCATTATCCGGTATTCAATGTGGCAGATATTGCGATTTGTATTGGTGCGGGTTTATTAGCATTAGATGCCTTTAAAGGTGATAAAAAGAGCGGTCAAAAATGAAGATAATTTTAGCTAACCCTCGCGGATTTTGTGCAGGTGTCGATCGAGCCATTAGCATTGTTGAATTAGCGCTTGAAATTCATGGTGCACCAATTTATGTGCGTCATGAAGTGGTGCATAATCGTTTTGTGGTGAATGGTTTGCGTGAGCGTGGGGCGATTTTTGTAGAAGAATTAAGTGAAGTGCCAGATGGCGCCATTGTGATTTTCTCCGCCCATGGCGTGTCACAAGCTGTTCGTCAAGAAGCAAAAGATCGCCAGTTAAAAGTATTTGATGCAACTTGTCCGTTGGTAACTAAGGTACATATGCAAGTGGCTCGTGCGAGCCGTAAAGGGACGAAAGCGATTTTGATCGGACACAAAGGCCATCCCGAAGTGGAAGGCACAATGGGGCAGTACAACAATGAGGAAGGTGGTATTTTCTTAATTGAAAGCGTGGAAGATATTGCTCGTTTGCCGGTTCAAGAAAATGATGATTTAACCTTTATGACGCAAACCACACTTTCTCTTGATGATACGGCGGAAACTATCAGTGCATTGAAAGACAAATATCCTGCTATTCAAGGCCCACATAAAAACGATATTTGCTATGCCACAACCAACCGTCAAGAAGCAGTGCGTGAATTAGCAAAACAATGTGATCTAGTCGTGGTTGTAGGCTCTAAAAACTCATCGAATTCTAACCGCTTAGCTGAGTTGGCATCGCGTATGGGCGTGAAATCAAAATTGATTGATGATCCAAATGATGTGGCAGCAGATTGGTTTGAAGGCGTTGAAACAATTGGTGTGACAGCAGGGGCTTCAGCACCGGAAGAGTTGGTGCAATCCGTAATTGCTCGATTAAAAGAATTTGGTGCGGATAGCATCGAAGAGCTTCAAGGCTTAGAAGAAAATATGTTCTTTGAAGTGCCAAAAGAGTTACGAATAAAAGAAGTAAACTAATTCTATTAAAAAAGTGCGGTTAATTTACCGCACTTTTTTTGTATTATTTTATTTTTTATTATGCACTTTAAGCCATTTTTGCATTTGTTCAATTTCCGCTTGTTGTGCGTTAATAATATTCTCAGCAAGCTTACGCATCTCAGGATCTTTTCCGTATTTTAATTCAACTTCCGCCATTTTTACTGCGCCAATATGGTGTGGCAACATACCTGCTGCAAAAGCAACATCAGGATCTTTATATTGCGCAGCTGCCATCATGTCTTGATGCATTTGACTCATACCTTGCATTAATTCTTGTTGCATTGCAGAATCTGTCGACATTGGCATATTCATGTGTGCTTGATGCGGTTGTTCATTAGCTTGGGCATAAATTGAAACTGCAGCAGCGCTAAGTGTGATAAAAGTCATAAGTTTTTTCATGTTTTTCTCCTATGTGATAACTGAATGAGCACCAATCATAAACTTTGACCTAAGGTTAAGGTCAATATTTATTCCGAAAATTTTTGGTGAGATGCTAAAATAAGACAATGTTTGATATGAGGGACAGAATCATGAAACAAAAAATTGTGCTTGCCACGGGCAATAAAGGCAAAGTAAAAGAAATGGCAGACGTATTAGCCGATTTCGGTTTTGAAGTCATTGCTCAGACCGATTTAGGCATTGAAAGTCCAGAGGAAACTGGCTTAACGTTTGTCGAAAATGCGATCCTTAAAGCACGCTATGCAGCTGAAAAATCAGGTTTACCGGCAATAGCGGATGATTCTGGTCTCGTGGTGGATGCGTTAAATGGTGCACCTGGATTATATTCTGCACGCTATGCGGGTGTAGATGGTGAGGAAGCTGATGCGAAAAATCGTGAAAAATTACTGGCAGAATTATCCGATGTTCCATCTGAACGTCGCCAAGCAAAATTTGTGAGTACGATTGTGTTATTACAACACCCAAGTGATCCTTCTCCAATCATTGCTCAAGGTGAATGTGATGGTAAGATTATTTATGAAGAGAAAGGTGAAAATGGCTTTGGTTATGATTCACTCTTTTTTAGCCCAGAAAAAGGCTGTACTTTTGCAGAATTAGAAACCGTAGAGAAAAAGAAAATCTCTCATCGTGCGAAGGCATTGGCCGTTTTAAAATCAAAATTAAGCGTCTAAAGTGCGGTTAATTTTTAACGAGAATTTAAGGATACAAAATGATTGTGACAACAACCCCTAATGTTGAAGGAAAACAAATCGTAGAATACAAACAAGTCGTCTTTGGCGAAGTGATTGCGGGTGCAAATTTCATGCGTGATTTCTTTGCTGGCATCACAGATGTGATTGGTGGGCGTTCTAGTGTTTATGAGCGCCGTATTAGTCGTGCGCGTCAAGATGCGTTGAAAGAACTGGAAGAAAAAGCACATGCCTTAGGTGCTAATGCCATTGTTGGTGTAGAAGTTAACTACACAACGGTAGGTACGAAAAGCATGTTTATGGTGATTGCAAGTGGCACGGCAGTGGTGGTGCGCTAAGGTCGTTTTTTCATTTACTTAAATGTGATTTTTGCGATCAGGATCGCAAAAGTGCGGTCAATTTCTTGCGTGTTTTTGGTGTTTCTTAAAAATGTCGCTGTTGATATGAATCAACGGTACTTTTTGTTAATAAAGGGCATTTTTATGAAATTGATGAAACATTTATTTAGTTCATTATTTGTTGCGACCACAATGTTGAGCTCGCAAGTGTTTGCAGAAGAAAAGGTGGCTGAACAGGCTCAACCTCAAGCGCAAGTTCAGCAACAAACCGCATCACAAACTACACAACAAGCAGTGAGTGATAAATTAAATATCAATACCGCCAGTGCATCAGAAATTCAAAAAGCACTAATTGGTATTGGTGCGAAAAAGGCGGAAGCCATTGTGCAGTATCGTGAAAAGCACGGTAATTTCACTATGGCAGAACAATTGCTTGAAGTACAAGGCATTGGTAAAGCAACGTTAGAGAAAAACCGCGATCGTATCGCGTTTTAATTTGCGTTATTTATACATAAAAAGCGGGATAGTGATATCTCGCTTTTTTTGTATTTGAAGATAAAATTTACCAAAACTTGCAAAATATCAAATTTTTTTGGAATAAGTCGGGGATTTCTTGCAATGGTTTTATAAGAGAGTAGAATACCAAATGGGTATAGGAATACCTATGTTGTAGTATAAGAAATAATAAACCAACTATTTGGAGTTAGATATGGCATCAGAAAATTTAAATCAATCTTCTGTTGCTCTCACACCAGTTGAAGCAACGGATTATGCTGAAAGCGTCGCTGCGTATAAAGCGCAAAAACGCCCATTTTTATCATTTCTGTCTGGTATTAGTGCTGGGGCTTGTATTGCTTTAGCCTTTGTATTCTATACGACGACACAAACAGCAAGCGCAGGAGCGCCTTGGGGATTAACCAAGTTAGTTGGTGGATTAGTCTTCTCTTTAGGCGTAATTATGGTGGTGATTTTAGGATCTGAATTATTCACCTCTTCTACTTTAACCTTAGTTGCCCGTGTAGGCGGAAAAATAACCACAACTCAAATGATCCGAAATTGGATTGTGGTATATTTGGGCAACTTTGTGGGCGGTTTATTTATTGCTGCAGTGATTTGGTTTGGGGGACAAACCATGGCAGCAAATGGTCAATGGGGTTTAACCATTTTGGCAACCGCGCAACATAAGATTCATCATACTTGGTTTGAAGCATTTAACCTTGGTATTTTATGTAACATTATGGTGTGTGTAGCGGTATGGATGTCTTATTCCGGTAAAACTGTTACAGACAAAGCATTTATTATGATCATGCCGATTGGTTTATTCGTCGCATCTGGTTTTGAACACTGTGTGGCAAATATGTTTATGATTCCACTAGGCATTATCACAGCTCATTCGAGTACGCCAGAATTTTGGCAACAAATTGGTGTGGATCCAATGAAATATGCAGATTTAGATCTCTATCATTTCATTGTGAAGAATTTGATTCCAGTAACGTTAGGAAACATTGTGGGTGGTGCGGTTTGTATCGGCTTATTCCAACGTTATTTAACCAAAGCTCACTAATGTACTAACGAACTAAACAAGACTTATTTTTTATCAATTAAAAAAGGAAATGACTATGTCAGAACTTAATGAAGCACAAAAAGTTGCGTGGGCAGGATTCGTTGCCGGTGATTGGCAAGAAAACGTCAACGTGCGTGATTTTATTCAGAAGAACTACACCCCGTATGAAGGTGATGATTCTTTCTTAGCTGGTCCAACCGAAGCGACAACAAAACTTTGGGAAACCGTAATGGAAGGGATCAAAGTTGAAAACCGCACTCACGCGCCATTAGACTTTGACGAACATACGCCTTCAACGATTATTTCTCACGCTCCAGGCTACATCAATAAAGACTTGGAGAAAATCGTAGGTCTTCAAACTGATGCTCCATTAAAACGTGCCATTATGCCATTTGGTGGTATTAAAATGGTGGAAGGTTCATGTAAAGTTTACGGTCGTGAATTAAATCCTGAAGTGAAAAAAATCTTCACTGAATACCGTAAAACACATAACCAAGGTGTATTCGATGTTTATACGCCGGATATTTTACGTTGCCGTAAATCAGGTGTATTAACTGGTCTTCCTGATGCTTACGGTCGTGGCCGTATTATCGGTGACTACCGTCGTGTAGCACTTTACGGTGTAGACTTCTTAATGAAAGATAAATACGCACAGTTCTCTTCTTTACAAAAAGACTTAGAAGATGGCGTAAATCTTGAAGCAACTATCCGTTTACGTGAAGAAATCGCAGAACAACACCGTGCATTAGGCCAAATGAAACAAATGGCAGCAAGCTACGGTTACGATATTTCTAACCCAGCAACTAACGCTAAAGAAGCAATTCAATGGATGTACTTTGCTTACTTAGCTGCAATCAAATCACAAAACGGTGCAGCGATGTCATTCGGTCGTACTGCAACCTTCATCGATATCTATATCGAACGTGATTTAAAAGCGGGTAAAATTACTGAAACTGAAGCGCAAGAATTAGTTGACCACTTAGTCATGAAACTTCGTATGGTTCGTTTCTTACGTACACCTGAATACGATCAATTATTCTCTGGTGACCCAATGTGGGCAACTGAAACCATCGCAGGTATGGGTTTAGACGGCCGTACATTAGTAACCAAAAATACATTCCGTATTTTACACACCCTTTACAACATGGGTACTTCTCCAGAACCAAACTTAACAATTCTTTGGTCTGAACAATTACCTGAAAACTTCAAACGTTTCTGTGCGAAAGTATCGATTGATACCTCATCAGTTCAATACGAAAACGATGATTTAATGCGTCCAGACTTCAACAATGATGACTACGCAATCGCATGTTGTGTATCACCAATGGTTGTTGGTAAACAAATGCAATTCTTCGGTGCTCGTGCAAACTTAGCGAAAACATTGTTATACGCAATCAACGGCGGTATCGATGAAAAATTAGGTATGCAAGTAGGTCCGAAAACTGCACCAATTACTGATGAAGTGTTAGATTTCGACACAGTAATGACTCGTATGGACAGCTTTATGGATTGGTTGGCAAAACAATATGTGACTGCCTTAAACATCATCCACTATATGCACGATAAATATTCATATGAAGCTGCATTAATGGCGTTACATGATCGTGATGTATACCGTACTATGGCTTGTGGTATCGCAGGTCTTTCTGTTGCAGCAGACTCACTTTCAGCAATTAAATATGCGAAAGTTAAGCCTGTTCGTGGCGACATCAAAGATAAAGATGGCAATGTTGTAGCAAGCAACGTAGCAATCGACTTCGAAATCGAAGGTGAATATCCACAATATGGTAACAACGACAACCGTGTTGATGACATCGCTTGTGACTTAGTTGAACGTTTCATGAAGAAAATTCAAAAACTTAAAACTTACCGCAACGCTGTGCCTACACAATCTGTATTAACCATTACTTCTAACGTAGTTTATGGTAAGAAAACAGGTAACACCCCAGATGGTCGTCGCTCAGGTGCGCCATTTGGACCAGGTGCTAACCCAATGCACGGTCGTGACCAAAAAGGTGCGGTAGCGTCATTAACTTCTGTTGCTAAACTTCCATTTGCTTACGCGAAAGATGGTATTTCGTACACCTTCTCAATCGTACCAAATGCGTTAGGTAAAGATGCAGAAGCACAACGTCGCAACCTTGCTGGCTTAATGGATGGTTACTTCCACCATGAAGCAACAGTAGAGGGCGGTCAACACTTAAACGTAAACGTGTTAAACCGTGAAATGTTATTAGATGCAATGGAAAATCCGGATAAATATCCGCAATTAACCATTCGTGTATCTGGTTACGCAGTACGTTTCAACTCTTTAACTAAAGAGCAACAACAAGACGTCGTCACTCGTACATTCACAGAATCGTTCTAAAACACGATAAAATTTAACCGCACTTTAGCGGGAACATAAAAATTATGAGCCTGATTTAAGTCAGGCTCATTTTTTATAAATGATATTTTTGGTAAAATCTAGCTATATTTTTACTTTTTTTACTTGTTCTTACTTTGAGGATGTATTATCACGATGCACAATAAATTTTCTAAATTACAACGTACCTTTAAGGACAATCCATCTTTATGTTTTTCTTTACTAATACTATCATTTATTCTATTCTGGTATGGTTGTAAATTTCGTCTTACTTTTATTGGTTCATTATTACTTATTCCTAATGAACGAAATGTGCGAGATGAATTTCTAGATATATTGGATCCTGCTATATTATTATTCTTGTCATCTTTTTTTGTCTTTCAAGATTTTCGAGTAAGTATGAGTAATATTTATGGTAGAAGTAATATAAATATTCCATTGTTAAATAAATTAATTATTTTTTTATTATCTTTTATTTTTTTCCCTATAGTTAAGTATTTTATAGGCTCTGCTATAAATGGAACTGTGATTGATATTGTAGGATATTCTTCTAGTTATTTTCCGTATTTTGAAGGTGTTTTATTTCCTATACCTTTATTAGTTATTTGTGTTTGCATTTGTTGTTGTTTTAATGTTTTAGTTTTATTTTTTTTTTTTTTTTTTCTTATATGTCTAACTTAAATGGTTTATCGGAATTTAATTTTAGGAATTTATCAATATTTATTTTGACAGGTTTTTCGAAGGGTAGTCATGAAAAACATACCTTAAAAGTTAGTTTGTTTGGACGTATTAGGATTTTTGTATTTTTAATGCTTATATTTATTAATATATCTCTATTTTTTCTTTTTAAGAATGGTGTAGAGTTTATCCTTTCTGGTAAGGATGGAGATAAGGAAATTAAGGAACTTTTATTAGTTACTTCATATAATGAGATACCAGCTAGATGTAGATATTTATTAAATGTTTACGGGGGTAAAGAAAAAGCTTTATTATCGTTTATTGATGAAAATTTAGCATCCATTTATATTGTAGATGATGATGTGTTTATTAATGAATCCTGCAAATAGTATTGGAGATATAATGTCAATTTTAGGAAGAATTCATTCTTTTGAATCTTGTGGCACCGTGGATGGCCCGGGGATTCGCTTTATTTTATTTATGCAAGGCTGTTTAATGCGTTGCAAATATTGCCACAACCGTGATACTTGGGATCTTGAAGGTGGTCGCGAAATTAGTGTTGAAGAGCTTATGAAAGAAGTGGTGAGTTATCGCCATTTTATGAATGCGACTGGTGGTGGCGTGACGGCATCTGGTGGTGAGGCTGTTCTCCAAGCAGAATTTGTGCGAGATTGGTTCCGAGCTTGTAAAGCAGAAGGCATTAATACCTGTTTAGACACCAATGGCTTTGTACGTCATTATGATCATATTATTGATGAATTGCTTGATGTAACCGATCTTGTGTTGCTTGATTTGAAAGAGCTGAACGATCAAGTGCACCAAAATCTGATTGGCGTGCCAAACAAACGTACGCTGGAATTTGCAAAATATCTGCAAAAACGTAATCAGCGAACCTGGATTCGTTATGTAGTAGTTCCAGGTTATACCGATAACGATCATGATGTTCATCTGCTCGGACAGTTTATTGAAGGTATGACCAATATTGAAAAAGTCGAACTTCTCCCTTATCATCGATTAGGCGCTCATAAATGGAAAACCCTTGGCTTTGAATATGAGCTCGCAGATGTATTGCCTCCGACAAAAGAGTCGCTTGAGCATATCAAAAATATCTTAGAGGGATACGGACATACCGTAAAATACTAAGTGATCGTGTTAAACGGTAAACAGCAAGCTTCAGTAAGCTTTAAGGAGAGAAAAATGAAAAAATTGGCATTAACGTTTTTAGGTGTAGCCCTTTTAGCAGGCTGTTCAGCTGTTCAACCGCCACTTCCTCAAGAAGAGGTGAAACTAAGCCCACCTTCGAAAGATAGAGTGGGTTATGTTCGATTGGTAAAAGATAAAAATTACTACATTGATGCTGATTCTATTTGGGTGGATAACCAAGATTTAAACCAAGTGCATTTTGATGCGGTAGTGAATTTGGATAAAGGCTTATATGTGTATCCAAACGAAACTAGACGTTATGCACGTTCTGTTCGCCAATATAAAATCTTAAACTGTAAGAACTACCATTTAACCCAAGTTCGTACCGATTTTTATGATGATTTCTGGGGTGAAGGTTTGCGTGCTGCACCGAAAAAACAAGATAAATACACAATCAGCTTAAAACCTAATACAACGCTCTATGCAGCCGCACAAATCATTTGTGTGAACTCAGATAGAAAACCTTCCCTAGAGTTAGAAGGCTCAAAAGCGAAATAATCAATCAAAGTGCGGTTAGAAATAACCGCATTTTTTATCTCTATAAAAAGTCATTATCAGACAATAAAAAACGGCCAATATTCATTAAATATTGACCGCTCTTTTTATCTCACAATGAAAGATTATTTCACACGAGAAACGTATTCGCCTGAACGAGTATCGACTTTAATCACTTCGCCGATTTGAACGAAAAGAGGGACTTTCACCACAGCGCCAGTGCTTAATGTTGCTGGTTTACCACCTGTACCTGCAGTATCACCTTTAAGACCTGGGTCTGTATCGATGATTTCTAATTCTACGAAGTTTGGTGGAGTAACGCTGATTGGCGCACCATTCCATAAAGTCACGATACAATCTGCTTGGTCTAATAACCATTTTTCTGCATCACCTACTGCTTTTGCATCAGCAGAGTATTGTTCGAATGTTTCTGGGTGCATGAAGTACCAGAATGCATCATCTTTGTATGAATAAGTCAGGTTAAGATCCATAACATCAGCAGCTTCAACCGAAGTACCAGATTTGAAGTTTACGTCTAATACTTTGCCTGAAATTAATTTACGAATACGAGTACGAGTAAAAGCTTGGCCTTTACCTGGTTTAACGAATTCGTTTTCAACGATCACACAAGGCTCACCGTCTTGCATAAATTTTAGACCTGGTTTGAAATCACTGGTAGTATATGTAGCCATATTAAAAATATCCTAAAAAATAGAGATTGTTTGAAAGTGCGTATTTTAACCCGAAATATTGCGATTAGAGAAGAACAAAATTGGTTAGAAACCCTAAAAAATGCGATTTCTGATCCGAAAATCTTATTAAAAACCTTAAATTTGCCTGTTGAAGATTTTGCCGAGGATATCGCCGCTCGTAAACTTTTTGCTATGCGAGTGCCTTTACCTTTTGTTGAAAAAATGGAAAAAGGGAATCCTAAAGATCCACTTTTTTTACAAGTGATGACGGCTCAACAAGAATTTATTGAGGCCGAAGGGTTTAGCCTAGATCCTTTAGATGAGCAGCAAAAAAATTCGGTGCCTAATATTCTACATAAATACCAAAATCGCTTGTTATTTATGGTAAAAGGGGGCTGTGCAGTTAACTGCCGCTATTGTTTCCGTCGCCATTTTCCCTATGATCAAAACCCAGGCAATAAAACGAGTTGGCAACAAGCAATAGACTATATTGCCGCACATCCTGAAATCGAAGAAGTGATTTTTTCGGGGGGCGATCCGATGATGGCGAAGGATAGTGAATGGGCGTGGCTATTAGAACGCCTTGAAAAGATACCGCACTTACAGCGTTTGCGTATTCACTCTCGTTTGCCGGTTGTGATTCCAGAACGCATTACGGATGAATTTTGTGATTTATTGCTAAAAAGCCCATTACAAACGGTGTTTGTGACGCATATCAATCACCCAAATGAAATTGATGAAGAACTCGCTTTGGCTATGCAAAAACTGGTAGGCGCTAAAGTCACGTTACTCAATCAATCGGTCCTTTTAAAGGATGTGAATGATAACCCACATACATTAAAAGTCTTGAGCGATAAGCTGTTTCAAGCGGGTATTCTGCCTTATTACTTGCATTTGTTGGATAAAGTGCAAGGTGCGAGCCATTTCTATATTTCAGATGAGAAAGCGTTACAAATTTATAAAGAATTACAGGCGCTCACTTCTGGCTATTTAGTACCCAAATTAGCTCGAGAAATCGGTGGAGAGCCAAATAAGACTTTATACACAGCGTAAGATCCGATAAAATACGATCCAATTTTTCACCGCACTTTTTGTGCGATCTTTAGTTTAGCAAATCGAGGTAATCCCGTGGATAATAAAAATCAACCTAACGACAATTCATCTCAAAATGAATTAGATTTAGGATTTAATCAAACAGACTCTGTGACACCAAGAAAACCGGTTCAACAAAGTGGCTCAATTTTTGATAAAGCCAAAGGTTTATTTGGTAAAAAAGAGCAACCAGATACGCAATTCCATGTTCGTCGCGAACCAACTTTTGGTGCGGCAGCAAGCCAACCTTTTTCACCTTCTCAAGCATTTCAAAGTGAAAATACTGAACAATCAGCGCCATCAAGTGCTTTCGGAGCTCAAGAGCCCGTTGAGAATGTTCAGGTAGAAAACGTAGCGGAAGAAAAAGTGATTTTTGAAAATTCGCCTGCAGAAGAGATTGTTGAAGAAGTGACAACTCAAGCTGAAACAGTTGCACCGGCAGCCGCTGCGGCAGCAAGCTTGAAATCACCTGAAAAATGGAAGGTTCTACAAATGTTACCAGAAAAACATCGTCGTTTATTTATTGCAATTTTGGGTTTAGTGGTATTACTGATCATTTTCTTCACCCTAAAACCAAACTCAGATACGGTGGAGTCTTTTGAACAACAAAATAGTAACGAAATTCCAGTTCAATTCCAATCATTGGATCAGTCTCAACCAGTTGAAACTACAGTATTAGATAACAATAATACTACAGCTCCTGCAACAACAGAACAAACAGCAAATGATGCTAAATCAGATACACCTCCAGCAATGGAATATGTAGGTGATAAAGCAGATGCCGCTAAATCACAAACTGCAGAACCTGCACAACAAACTGTTGCTCAACAACCAGCAAATCAACCTGTGCCAGTTAAACCAACTCTTGATGCAACAAGTAAAGAACCATTGCTAAGAACACTGCAGCCAACGGCAGAAAAACATACTGCAACGGTTGAGCATAAAGCAGAACCTCGTCGTGAACATACACCAGTGGTTCAAGAGAAAAAACAACCTAAACCAGCAACTGAAAAAGCGACAGCTCAGCCGACTCAAACCGTGAAAAAAGAGCAAAGCAAAATTCAAGAAGCGAAACCTGTTGCTACTAAAGACAGTAAGGTTCAAATTGTGGAAGCGAAATCAGCAACCCACAATGCGGTGAAAGCAGCTGAACCAGCAGCACAAACCGCTTCAACCGGTGCAACAAAAACATTAACGGTGCCGCAAGGTGTTTCACTGATGCAAGTATTCCGTGATAATAAACTAAATATTTCAGATGTGAATGCTATGACAAAAGCAAGCGGTGCAGGTAATGCATTAAGCAGTTTCAAACCTGGTGATAAAGTACAGGTTTCAGTGAACGGTCAAGGCCGAGTGAGTGAGCTTCGTTTATCAAATGGCGGTAAGTTCATTCGTCAAGCCGATGGTTCATATCAGTATAAAAAATAATTTTTAGTGGGCGAGTAATCGCCCATTTTTCTAGATAAGATTGTTTATCCTTGCTCATTTTGCAAAGTGAGCAATCATAAACAACCCTTGATGGAAATAGAATTCATGTTAAAAAAATTAAGCGTAATTTTGACCGCACTTTGTCTTTCTGCTTGTTCACAAAATGTTGAATTAAGCAAACCAGCACCACAGAAAATGAAAGTGCAAACCGTTGATAAAAAATCCCAAAAGGGTTCAGCGACGGTTTATTTGTGTAAAGGCAATAAAGAAGTGAGTGTGGTTCATACCAAGCAAAAACAGAAAAGTAAAAAAACACTTAGTCAGGTGACCGTTACTTTTAATGATGTAACCGAAAAATTGACACGAGTGATTTCTGAGCGTGGGAGAAATTATGCGAATATTCGTTGGTATTGGCAGGAGCGTGATGACTTCAGTCAATTACAAACTAGCGTAGGTGAAGTGCTCGCAGAACGCTGTGTTAAACAACCAAGTGAATTAAAATCAGGCAAATAATTCTTTTATGGATCTCCAACGCGGCTTTGTGTTACATCGTCGCCCTTATAGTGAAACCAGCCTTTTGGTGGATTTGTTCACAGAAGAAACAGGGCGTTTGACGGTTATTGCAAAAGGTGCACGTGCGAAACGTTCTGCATGGAAATCTGTCTTACAGCCTTTTACGCCATTACTTCTTCGTTGGTCAGGAAAAGGTGCATTAAAAACGCTCACCAAAGCAGAGCCTGCAGCAATTACGTTGCCTTTGCAACAAACGGCTTTATATAGTGGCTTTTATGTGAATGAATTGATTACGCGTGTGATCGAGCCAGAGACTGCCAATCCACAACTTTTTCAGCATTATCTTCAATGCTTAACAGGCTTAGCAACTCAGCCACAGGTTGAGCCTACATTACGTTTATTTGAATTTCATTTACTTAAAATCTTAGGTTATGGCATTGATTTTCTGCATTGTGCTGGCTCAGGTTTGCCAGTGGATGAATCGATGACTTACCAATACCGTGCTGAAAAGGGTTTTATCGCATCGTTGGTGAAAGATAACTTGACCTTTTATGGTCGAGATTTACTCGCCTTTCACCGTTTGGAATTCACCGATGAGGCAGTCTTGCAAGCGGCAAAACGTTTTACCCGCATCGCGCTTAAACCTTATTTAGGTGATAAGCCGCTGAAAAGCCGAGAATTATTTACGCAAAATGTACTTTATTTAAAATAATCCCTTTCTTTGATACAAATAGATAAAAACACCATCATGGCTTTACTTTACGCTCCACAAAAAAAACAGAAAACCACACAAAGAATCGTCGCTGAAATTCAGGATTTAGATTATCAAGGGCTAGGTGTTGCCAAAATTCAAGGTAAAACCTGGTTCATTGAAAATGCCTTGCCAACGGAAAAAGTGGAAGCGGTAGTGACCGATGAAAAACGTCAATATGGATTAGCGACTGCACAAAAATGGCTACAAGCGAGTAATCAGCGTGTTGAGCCACAATGTCGTTATTATGGGCGTTGTGGTGGCTGCCAAGGCCAGCATATTCCTGTAGAAATGCAACGTAACGCTAAAGAGAAAGCCCTTTTTTCTCGTTTAAGTAAACTGCAAGCAGAGCCCATTCAATTAATGCCCATGATTTGTGGCGAACAATGGGCTTATCGTCGTCGAGTACGATTAAGTTTACTGTGGAATGCTAAAAACAAAACCGTTGAAATGGGATTTCGTCAGAAAAACTCCAATCAGTTAGTCAGCATTAAGCAATGCTTAGTGGCAGAGCAAGCAATCAATGATCTTATCCCCAAATTGACCGCACTTTGGGCGCAATATTCAGCCCCGAAACAATTAGGGCATATTGAATTAGTTTCAGCAGAGAATGGCGTAGCCATGTTGTTACGTTACAGAGGAAATTTAGCCGAAACTGACCGCACTTTGTTGCTCGAGTTTGCACGCATCAATGCCGTGAACTTGTTCCTGCAAGATGATCAAAATATCCAACTTGTGCATGGTGAAATGCCTTATTATACATTAGACGATATTCGTTTATCTTTTGATATCCGCGATTTTATTCAAGTGAATACCCACTTAAATCAGCAAATGGTTGAGACGGCTTTAGATTGGCTTGATTTGAATCAGGACGATCACGTTTTAGATTTGTTCTGTGGCATGGGCAATTTTACGTTGCCTTTAGCCAAACGTGTGAAAAGTGCGGTTGGAATTGAAGGTGTTTTTGATATGGTACAAAAAGCCCAATTGAATGCACAGTTTAACCATATTGAGAATGTTGAATTTTATCAAGCCGATTTAGACCAAGCTTTTTCAGAACAACCTTGGGCCAAACAACATTTCAATAAAATTCTTCTCGATCCGCCTCGTAGCGGTGCCGCTTTTGCACTGAATGCCTTATGTGAGCTAGGTGCGGAAAGCATTCTTTATGTATCTTGCAACCCTGCAACCTTAGTACGAGATGCAGAAATACTTCGCTCTTTCGGTTATCGTATCATCAAAACGGCAATGATTGATATGTTCCCGCATACTAGTCATTTGGAGTCGGTGACATTATTTATCAAATAAAGTGTAAATTCTGATAGAATAGTCAGACTTTTTTGTTGTCTTAAAAAGACAACTCGGTTGACAGGATGTCACCGAGCCATATTCATCAACAAGGGGGTATTATGGTTGCAGTTCGTGGTTCTCACTTATTAAATCCGCAAGATTTTGTGATCGAGCAATGGTGTTCGAGCCTTAAACTTCCTGCCGCCACTGAAAAATCCCTGATTGATGCCTGGTATTACGCTCAAGCTAAAATAGCTGAACACGCCGATAAAATGGAAAATGCAGTGTTCACATTGCAATCCGGTGTGGAAATGGTGGAAATCCTGCATGAAATGAATATGGACAGTGAGAGTTTGCTCACTGCGATGCTATTCCCATTAGTGGCCAATCAACTCGTAGATTGGGAACAAATTCAAGAAGATTTTGGTCCTAAAATCACCAAATTACTCAAAGGCGTGGAAGAGATGGATAACATCCGTCAGCTCAACGCCAGTCATTCTGCCAATGCTTCCCAAGTGGATAATGTGCGCCGTATGCTCCTTGCGATGGTGGACGATTTCCGCTGTGTGATCATCAAACTTGCCGAACGTATTACCTTTCTTCGCGATGCGGAAAATCATTTTTGCGAAGAAGAAAAAGTGTTGGCAGCCAAAGAATGTTCCAATATTTATGCCCCGTTGGCGAACCGTTTAGGTATCGGTCAATTGAAATGGGAGCTTGAAGATTACTGTTTCCGTTATTTGCATCCAGAACAATATCGAAATATCGCCAAATTATTGCATGAGCGTCGTTTAGATCGTGAACAGTATATTACTGATTTTGTGACAGAATTAACCGGTTATTTAAAAGAAAATATTGATCAGGTTGAGGTTTACGGTCGTCCAAAACACATCTATAGCATTTGGCGAAAAATGCAAAAGAAACATCTGGAATTCAGTGGTTTATATGATGTAAGAGCGGTCAGAATTATCGTGCAAAAATTGCAAGATTGTTATACCGCGCTTGGTATCGTACATACCCATTTCAAACACTTACCAAAAGAATTTGATGACTATGTCGCCAATCCAAAACCGAATGGCTATCAATCCATTCATACTGTGGTATTAGGCAAAGGCGGTAAGCCGATTGAAGTACAAATTCGTACCCAGCAAATGCATGATGATGCTGAACTTGGGGTTGCGGCGCACTGGAAATACAAAGAAGGGACGACCGGTAGCCTTTCTGCTTACGAAGAAAAAATCACTTGGTTGCGTAAATTACTTGCATGGCAAGATGATATTACGGATTCTGGCGAAGTGATGGCGGAATTGCGTAGCCAGGTCTTTGATGATCGAGTCTATGTGTTTACGCCAAAAGGTGAAGTGGTTGATTTACCGGCGGGTTCTACACCACTTGATTTTGCTTATGCGATCCACAGCGAAATTGGTCACCGTTGTATTGGGGCGAAAGTCGGGGGACGTATTGTGCCATTCACTTATCACCTGCAAATGGGTGAGCAAGTGGATATCATCACGCAGAAAAATCCGAATCCAAGCCGAGATTGGGTAAATCCTAATTTAGGGTTTACACATACGTCAAAAGCGCGTGCGAAAATTCAAGCGTGGTTCAAAAAACAAGATCGTGATAAAAACGTTCCTGCGGGTAAAGAGCTATTAGATAATGAGCTTGCGCGTTTGAATATCAGTTTAAAACAAGTAGAGCAGGTTGCATTACCTCGTTATAACTTAAAAAATCTCGAAGATTTATACGCTGGAATTGGTAGCGGGGATATTCGTTTAAATCAGTTGGTGAATTTCTTGCAAAGCCGATTGATTAAAGTGACGGCTGAAGAGGCGGATCAAGAAATTCTCCGTCATGTGGCGAGTAAAAGTGCGAATACCGCACAGCAAAAGGCGCAACAAAAAGCAGACCAACAGCAGAAAAAAGGCTATGTGATTGTTGAAGGTGTCGGTAATTTGCTGCATCATATGGCGCGTTGTTGCCAACCTATTCCAGGCGATGCAATCGCGGGCTACATTACTATGGGGCGTGGTATCTCAATTCATCGCTGCGATTGTGAGCAATTTATTGAATTACAAGCTGCACATCCTGAACGCGTGGTGGAAGCCCTTTGGGGGGATAATTACGCGGCAGGTTTCCATATTAATATTCGCATCGTGGCGAGTGATCGTAATGGTTTATTACGCGATATTACGACTGTGCTGGCGAATGAAAAAGTCAGTGTACTAGGTGTTTCAAGCCGTGCGGACACCAAAAAACAAGTGGCAACGATGGATATGGAAATTGAACTGAAAAATGTGGAAAGTTTAAGTAAAATACTGGCCAGATTAGCGAAGTTAGACGACGTTATCGAAGCAAAACGTTTATAGATTACAACATAGGAACTTTTATGTATAAAACCACGGGATTAACCCATTTAATTAACTCCACAAAATATTCCTTGCAAGGTTTAAAGAGTGCATTCAAAAATGAAACTGCATTTCGCCACGAATGTTTTCTTGCGTGCATTCTGATTCCGCTCGCATTTTGGCTCGGCGAGACTAAAATTGAGATCGCACTGATGATTTCATCAGTTTTGCTCGTGATGGCAGTAGAGCTATTAAATAGTGCAGTTGAAGCAGTGGTGGACCGTATCGGTACAGAACGCCACGAGCTTTCAGGGCGAGCTAAAGACCAAGGCTCAGCAGCGGTATTCATTGCGCTTTGCATCGTTGCCGTTGTTTGGGGAAGTATTTTATTTTTCTAAAGTGCGGTCAATTTTAAGTAAAAATTTCGGCTTATGTGTTTTACATAAGCCGTTTTTGTATAATGTACACAAACATTTATATACTTCGGCGGTATTGGATATAAGTAGGTATTTATGACAACAGTTTCGTCCTTCGGTGCATTAGTTGCGCTTATTGTGGCCATTTTTCTCATTTTGAGAAAAGTCTCGCCAGTCTATGGCATGTTGACGGGGGCCTTGATAGGTGGACTGGTTGGAGGCGCTGATTTATCAGAAACGGTGAACTTAATGATCGGTGGAGCCCAGGGTATTACGACAGCCGTTATGCGAATTTTAGCGGCGGGCGTACTAGCAGGTGTGCTCATTGAATCGGGGGCAGCTAGCACGATTGCCGAAACTATTACACATAAACTTGGTGAAGCAAGAGCGTTATTGGCTTTAGCCTTAGCCACATTAATTTTAACCGCTGTTGGCGTGTTTATTGATGTGGCCGTTATTACGGTTTCCCCGATTGCGCTCGCGTTAGCTCGTCGCACCAATTTATCAAAATCAGCCGTTTTATTGGCGATGATTGGTGGGGGTAAAGCAGGAAACTTGATGTCACCTAACCCCAATGCGATTGCGGCAGCAGATACCTTTCATCTGCCTTTAACGTCGGTAATGGTAGCGGGGATTATTCCCGGGATCTTTGGATTAGTCTTAACCTACTTCTTAGCAAAACGTTTAAAAAACAAAGGCTCTTTTGTATCCGAACAAGAGAGCGTTGCCGTTGATACTCAACATTTACCCTCATTTTTGACCGCACTTGTGGCGCCTTTGGTTGCCATCTTCTTACTGGCACTTCGTCCGTTAGCTGATATTAAAGTTGATCCTTTAATCGCCTTACCACTTGGTGGTCTGATTGGCGCATTATGTATGGGCAAGCTTCGCCAAGCCAATAACTATGCGATTAGCGGTTTAGGGAAAATGGCTCCGGTGGCGATTATGCTACTTGGTACGGGAGCTTTAGCCGGTATTATTGCTAATTCTGGTATGAAAGATGTGCTTATTGAAGGCTTAAAACATTCGGGCTTACCTTCTTATATCCTTGCACCAATTTCAGGTGCGCTCATGTCGCTTGCCACAGCATCAACAACTGCAGGTACAGCGGTTGCTTCGAATGTGTTTAGTTCAACGCTATTAGAGTTGGGGGTGAGTAGTCTAGCTGGTGCCGCAATGATTCATGCGGGGGCGACAGTTTTCGATCATATGCCACATGGTTCTTTCTTCCATGCAACTGGCGGTAGCGTGAATATGGACATGAAAGAACGATTAAAATTGATTCCTTATGAAAGTGCGGTGGGTTTGATTATGACCATTGTTTCCACCTTAATTTTTGGTGTATTTAATTAGTTTAAGGAGAGAATATGAAAATTGTCATCGCACCTGATTCATTTAAAGAAAGTTTAACCGCGCTCGAAGTGGCAAATGCAATTGAAACAGGCTTTAAACGAATTTTCCCGAATGCCGAATATGTGAAATTACCGATGGCAGATGGTGGCGAGGGAACCGTGCAATCCTTAGTAGATGCCACTCAAGGTCGCCTGATTGAAACGGAAGTCACTGCACCGTTAGGCAATCAAGTAAAAAGCTTTTTCGGTTTATCGGGTGAGGGTAAAACGGCGATTATCGAAATGGCAGCAGCATCAGGATTGCATCTTGTTCCAATGGATAAACGCAATCCTTGTCAAACCACCAGTTTTGGTACGGGGGAGCTAATTAAGCAAGCCCTTGACCTTGGTGTTCAACATATCATTTTAGGAATTGGTGGGAGTGCCACAAATGATGGTGGCGCGGGTATGCTGCAAGCATTAGGCTTACGTTTATTGGATAAAAATGGTCAATCCATTGGCTTTGGTGGCGCAGAATTATCTAAAATTACTGAAATTCAAATGACTGATTTAGATCCTCGATTGCAACACGTACAAATCGAAGTGGCTTGTGATGTAAATAATCCACTTTGTGGTGAACGAGGCGCTTCTGCAATTTTTGGCCCACAAAAAGGCGCGACGCCTGAGATGGTGAAAGAACTTGATGCTGCATTAGCCCATTTTGCTGAAATCGCTGGGCGAGATTGTGGTAAACAAATTCAAGAACAACCAGGCGCGGGGGCGGCAGGTGGTATGGGCGGTGGTTTATTGCTTTTACCCAATGTGCAGCTCAAAGCAGGCGTGCAGATCGTGTTAGATAATTTGAAACTCGCTGAGCAAGTTAAAGAGGCTGATTTAGTCATTACCGGTGAAGGCCGTATGGATGCACAAAGTATCTTAGGTAAGACCCCAATCGGTGTAGCGCGCACAGCGAAACAATTTAATAAGCCAGTCATCGCGATTGTAGGTTGTTTACGTGAGGATTATGAAGTGGTGTATGAACATGGGATTGATGCAGTGTTCCCAATTATCCGTAATCTGGGTGATTTACCGATAATTCTCAAACAGGGCGAGCAGAATTTAATCTCAACAGCTCAAAATGTGGCGAGATTGTTGTCATTGAAATAAGCTTTTCATACTAAAGTGCGGTCAAAAATAACGATAAATTTGACCGCACTTTGATCTTATCCTCTCGGATGAAATCTTTCGTGAAGGTGTTTCAAGCGTTCTTTAGCTACGTGAGTATAGATTTGCGTGGTGGAGAGATCGCTGTGTCCGAGAAGCATTTGCACAACACGGAGATCCGCACCGTGATTCACCAAATGTGTTGCAAAGGCATGACGGAGAACGTGCGGTGAAAGGGCATCTGTATTGATTCCCGCTAACACAGCATAATATTTTATACGATGCCAAAAGGTTTGGCGAGTCATTTGCTGAGCTCGTTGACTTGGAAAGACCACATCAGAACTTTGTCCATTAAGCAAAATAGGACGACCGTAAAGCACAAATTGTCGCACCCAAAATGCCGCTTCTTCTCCCATTGGTACAATACGTTCCTTGTTGCCTTTACCAATCACCCGCACGACACCTTGTTGCAGGTTCATATTCTCAATAGTGAGCGTGACCAATTCCGTAACACGTAATCCTGTGGCGTAAAGTAATTCCAACATGGCTTTATCGCGTAACTCAAGCGGAATTTCTACATCAGGCGTATTTAATAAATCCGTGACTTGTTGCTCGGTTAAATATTTTGGCAAGCGGCTTGGCAATTTAGGTGAGCTCAGTACAGCACTTGGGTCATCCGTACGATATTTCTCACGATATAAATATTGAAACAATTTTCGCATCGCACTCAACATTCGTGCAGTACTGGTAGCTTTGTAACCTTGCTCTAAACGGCTGCCTAGAAATTGTTGCAGATCTAATGGTTCAAGAGTTTCGAGGGATAAATTTTGTTTATCCAACCAGTCACAAAGTGCGGTCAAATCGAGACGATAAGACTGCACGGTGTTTTCAGACAATCCTTTTTCGATCCAATATTCATTCAAGAACAAATCAACTAGCGTGAGGTTATTCATGTTTACACTCTATGGGGTAAAAAGGCTTTTACACCACGCGGGGTGATAAATAAACCAATGAATGCAAAGGCGGCCATTAAGCTGAAAGCATAAACTGGCGAAATTGGATAAAGCACTCCAGAAAGTGCGGTGAAAATGGCAATGGCTGCACATCCCGCTAAAGCATTGTATAAACCTTGTAATTTCGCAATATGGGTTTGTGGTTGAGTCGTGATATAACGCACAGTCGCGTAATGCCCAGCCACATAAGTGAGGCTGTGAAAACATTGCAATAGAACGATTTCAACAAAGGTGTCAGCATAACCGAAAGCAAGCCAACGTATGATGGCGGCTATGCCTGTGAGATAGAAAAGGGCAGTAATACTCCAATTTTTGAATAATCGGGTGGAGAAGAAAAAAACGACAATTTCTACTAATACGCTGATTCCCCAAAATAAGCCTGCATCGGAAACAGAGTGACCATGACTTGTCCAGAAGATAGTGCTATATGAGTAATAAGCGGCATGCGATCCTTGAATCAGTGCAATAGCAATAAATAAACGAAGTGTCGTTTTATTTTTGAGTAAGCCTAAAAATCCAACGGAATTTTCAACCGCACTTTGTGGCTCATCTTGTGGCATTGGATTGGGATGAAGTAATTGCACAATGCTATAGAAAATAAGTATGCCCGTAATCATCCATGTGATGTATTGCTCACCAACCATCCCCGCTAAATACCCAAACATCATCACGCCGACAACAAATGCAAAGGAGCCAATCAAGCGTACTTTGCCGTAATCTAAATGAATTTGTTGTTGCCACGTACTGGCTAGGCTATCACCAATCGGCATGCCCGCCGCATTCACCATGGAATACAACGCAAGTCCAATAAATAATAACCAGAAATTATGCGACATGAGCCCGATTAACGCCATAGTGACAGCACTGGCAACAGCTAAGTAACGTAAGCCATTCACTAAAAGGGAAACGCGTTTTATCAAGCCAGAAAATAAAATACTGCCGCTAAAACGGAAAATATAACCACAGGCCAGCAATAAACCGATGCTTTCTTCACTATAAGATTGCGTTTTCAACCACGTAGGGAAAAGGGGAAGAAACACACCGTAGGCACAATAGTAACCAAAAAAGCTCAGGGTGAGCCAGGTAAAAGGACGAACTTGCATTAGAATAATTTTTCCATTTCTTGTGAGCGTGCCACGCAGGCTTGCATCGCTTGTTTAATGATGTCGTTAAATTGATGTTGATTAAATACATTTAACGCAGCTGCCGTAGTACCGCCTTTTGAGGTGACATTTTCTCGTAAAGTGGAAAGAGCCGTCTGTGGATTTTCACTCACTAGCTTCGCCGAGCCTAACATAGCTTGTTGTACCAACTCACGAGCTTGCTTTTCATCTAATCCCATTTCCATTAGGCCTTGTTGCATTGCTTCTAAAAATTGGAAGAAGTAAGCAGGGCTACTGCCTGATGCAGCGGTGATCGCATGCATTTGATCTTCATCCGTCACCCAAGTGGTTTTTCCTACAGCTGAAAGTAAATCTTCCGCAAAAGTGCGGTCAGTTTCAGGTGTGTTTTTGTCCGCAAATAAGCCAGCCATGCCTTCACCCACTAATGCGGGCGTATTTGGCATCACGCGAACAATGGATTTTGCTGTTGGAATGAGTTCGGCTAATCGAGCAGTCGAAATACCCGCAGCAATGGAAATGATTAATTTATCAGAAAAATCAACCGCACTTAATGGCTTGCAAACATCAGCGAGGACTTGCGGTTTAACCGCAAATAAGACTACTTGAGATTGTGTGATGGATTGCTCGTTATCCGTAGAAACCGCGACGCCATATTGAGCAAAAAAAGCACGTTTCTCTTCATTCGGATCATTAACGATAATTTTGTCGGCTGGATAACCTTGTTTTAATAGGCCTAACACAATGGCTTGCGCCATATTGCCACCACCGATGAAGGCAATTAATTTTTGTTGCATCATTTTTTCCCGTGAGTTTATGGGCTACAATGTCGCGTATTTTACCCTATTATGAAGGAAGTGTTACGATGTGGTTTAAAAATTTAATGTCATATAGGCTGACTAAGCCCTTAGATTGGGATCTTAATGAATTGCAACGCCAGTTGTCAGATTGTGAATTTCATCCCTGTGGCTCACAAGATCAAAGTAAATTCGGTTGGGCGAGCCCCTTGAGAGGCAGCGAGTTATTGCATTTTTCAGTCGGTAAACACATTTTGTTGGTCGCGAAAAAAGAAGAGAAAATATTGCCGGCGAATGTGGTGAAACGTGAATTAGATGAACGCATTGAAAGCCTTGAGCAAAAAGAAAACCGCAAATTGAAAAAAACGGAAAAACAAACGTTGAAAGATGATGTGGTGATGAATTTATTGCCGCGTGCATTCACTAAAAATCAGCAAACTGCTGTGTGGATTGATACCGAAAATAATCTTGTTCATGTCGATTCTGCATCCAGTAAACGTGCAGAAGATGCCTTAGCATTATTGCGTAAATCTCTTGGTTCATTACCCGTTGTTCCGTTGGCTTTTGCGAATGAACCTTCGACCATTTTAACGGATTGGATTGTGCAGGAAAAAATCCCTCATTGGTTGGTGGCGTTAGAGGAGGCTGAATTGCGTGGAAGCCAAGAAGACAGTGTGATCCGTTGTAAGAAACAGCCTTTAGAAAATGAAGAGATTCTTGCGCTTCTACAAGATGGCAAAAAAGTGGTGAGTAAGCTCGCATTGGAGTGGGAAGATACACTGACTTTTGTATTTAATGAAGATTGCACGCTCAAACGTTTAAAATTTGCCGATGCGGTGCGTGAGAAAAATGCGGATATTTTAAAAGAAGATTATGCACAACGCTTTGATGCTGATTTTGTATTAATGACGGGCATTTTATCTAAACTGACAGAAAACTTACTCGATGAATTCGGTGGCGAGAAAGTCAGATTAGGCTAGTTTTAATCATGAAATAAAAAGGCGAACATCATGTTCGCCTTTTGTTTGTTTAAAAGTGCGGTCAAATTTCCGCACGTTTTTAATTAGTGTGTACTCGTACTAGTTGTCGTACGGTTTGCACGTTTACGATCGTTTTCCGTTAAGAGTTTTTTACGGATACGGATCGATTCAGGTGTTACTTCTACTAATTCGTCGTCATCGATAAATTCGATAGCTTGCTCAAGGGAGAATTTCACCGGCGTAGTTAATACGATGGCATCATCTTTACCTGATGCACGCATATTGGTGAGTTTTTTACCTTGTAAACAGTTTACGGTTAAGTCGTTTGTACGGCTGTGAATACCGATGATTTGGCCTTCGTAAACTTCTACGTTAGCTTCGATCATTAATTTACCACGCTCTTGTAAACCAAATAGCGCATAAGCTAATGCTTTACCTGTCGCGTTAGAAATTAATACACCGTTTTTACGTTGACCGATTTCACCTGGTTTGATGTCATCGTAGTGATCGAAACTGGAGTAAAGTAAACCTGTACCGGATGTCATCGTCATGAATTCACCACGGAAACCGATTAAGCCACGGCTTGGAATGATGTATTCTAAACGTACACGACCTTTGCCATCCGGCATCATATCGCGAACTTCACCTTTACGGATACCTAATGCTTCCATAACAGAGCCTTGGTGTTGTTCTTCTACGTCGATGGTCACTTGCTCATAAGGCTCTTGTTTTTTACCGTTGATTTCACGATAAATTACTTTAGGACGCGAAACCGCAAGTTCATAACCTTCACGACGCATATTTTCAATTAATACAGAAAGGTGTAATTCACCACGACCAGAAACACGGAATTCATCAGGGTTTGGTGTTTCTTCTACGCGTAATGCTACGTTGTGAACTAACTCTTTGTTTAAACGTTCAAGAATTTGACGAGAAGTCACATATTTACCTTCTTGACCCGCAAACGGTGAAGTATTTACACAGAAGAACATGGTTACAGTTGGTTCATCAACGGTTAACGAAGGTAAGGCTTCAACTGCGTTGATATCGCAAATAGTATCCGATATATTTAATTCACCTAAACCGGTAATCGCAATAATATCGCCTGCGTAAGCAACATCTTCTTCATAACGCTGTAAACCAAGATGACCTAATACTTGACCTACACGACCTTGGCGAGTTTTGCCTTCACCATCAATAATCGTTACAGGTTGGTTTGGTTTGATTGCACCACGTTTGATACGACCGATACCGATAACACCCACATAGCTGTTATAGTCTAATTGGGAAATTTGCATTTGGAATGGCGCATCAAGTTCCACTTTTGGTGGCTCAACGTGTTGAACGATCGCTTCAAATAACGGCGTCATGTCTTCCGCTAATTCTTCGTGTTCAAGCCCAGCGACACCATTTAATGCTGAAGCATAGATAATTGGGAAGTCTAATTGCTCATCGGTTGCACCAAGGTTAACGAATAAATCGAATACTTGATCCACAACCCAATCAGGACGCGCGCCTGGACGGTCAACTTTGTTGATAACTACGATTGGTTTTAAACCGTGAGCAAAGGCTTTTTGGGTTACGAAACGTGTTTGTGGCATTGGGCCATCAAAGGCATCCACGACTAAAAGTACAGAATCCACCATAGAAAGTACACGTTCTACTTCACCACCGAAGTCGGCATGTCCTGGAGTATCTACGATGTTAATGCGATAGCCATTCCAGTTAATTGCGGTATTTTTTGCAAGAATGGTAATGCCACGTTCTTTTTCAAGATCGTTTGAGTCCATTACGCGTTCATCAACATCACCACGAGTTGATTCAAATGTACCGGATTGTTGAAGAAGTTTGTCAACGAGGGTGGTTTTACCATGGTCAACGTGAGCGATAATTGCGATATTGCGCAATTTATTAATATCAATGTCGTTTTTCATTTATTACGTTCTTAAAGTTTAAGTTTTGTAGGGTGGGATTTTTATGCCACCGAATAGTCCAAGTAGTTTAAATTGGTGAGTCAAACTCACCCTACGAGAATCTCGAAAGGGCAAAAATTATACACGATATTTCGTTACTCTGCTATGCCAGTGTTTAAAATAAATCCCATGAAAAAAGTAAGCGGTTGCGTTATAATGCTCTTTTAATTTTTATAAAGATTATATACATAGCAAAATAGAGGACTCCTTATGCCAAATGCAAATGCAATTGCCAACGTATTCAAACTGATCGAAGAGAACGATATTAAGTTCGCGCTACTTCGTTTCACCGACATTAAAGGTAAAGAACATGGCGTTTCTATCCCAGTTAGCCTTGTTGATGAAGATATGTTTGAAGATGGCAAAATGTTCGATGGCTCTTCTGTTGAAGGTTGGAAAACTATTAACAAAGCCGATATGCTTTTAATGCCAATCGCTGAGACTGCGGTAGTTGATCCATTTGCGCAGATCCCAACTCTCTCTATTCGTTGTAGTATTTATGAACCAACGACCATGCAAAGCTATGATCGTGACCCGCGTTCAATTGCCATTCGTGCCGAAAACTATATGCGTTCAATCGGTATTGCGGATCAAGCATTCTTTGGTCCTGAACCCGAGTTCTTCTTATTTGATGATGTACGTTTTGATGTATCAATGAACCGCGCTTCTTTTGCCGTTGATGACATTGAAGCAGCATGGAACACCAATAAAAAATACGAAGGTGGTAACAATGCTTATCGTCCATTGAAAAAAGGTGGTTACTGTGCAGTTGCTCCAATTGATACGGCACACGATATTCGCTCTGAAATGTGTTTGATTTTAGAAGAAATGGGCTTAGTAGTAGAAGCTCACCACCATGAAGTGGCGACTGCAGGTCAAAATGAAATTGCAACGAAATTCAATAGCTTAACCTTGAAAGCGGATGAAACTCAAATCTATAAATATGTGGTGCAAAACGTTGCATTAGAACATGGTAAAACCGCTTGCTTTATGCCAAAACCAATCACAGGTGATAATGGTTCGGGTATGCACTGTAATATGTCATTAAGCAAAGACGGTAAAAATATTTTCCAAGGTGATAAATATGCAGGTCTTTCTGAAACCGCACTTTATTACATTGGCGGTATTATTAAGCATGCTAAAGCATTAAATGCATTCACTAACCCAAGTACGAATTCATATAAACGTTTAGTACCAGGTTTTGAAGCGCCAGTATTGTTGGCTTACTCTGCAAGCAACCGTTCTGCTTCAATCCGTATCCCTGCAGTAACCAATCCGAAGGCAATTCGTATTGAAGCACGTTTCCCAGATCCATTGGCAAACCCATATCTTGCATTCGCTGCGTTATTGATGGCAGGCCTTGATGGTGTGGTAAACAAAATTCATCCAGGTGATGCAATGGATAAAAATCTTTATGATCTTCCACCAGAAGAATTAAAAGATATTCCAGCAGTTGCGAGCTCATTAGAAGAAGCGTTGAATTCATTAGAAAAAGACTATGAGTTCTTAACTCAAGGTGGCGTATTTGCTAAAGACTTTATCGAAGCATTTATTAGCGTTAAACGTAAAGACGTGGAACGTTTAAATATGACACCACATCCGGTTGAGTTCGAGATGTATTATGCTTAATTAATATATAATTAATTGATTTTAATGTATAAAAGGTATCATTTACTAAGTGATGCCTTTTTTTATTTATATCAATAGCTTATTTTGTTATTACGATTAGCCATTATTCATTAAGATTATTTTAATTCCCTTGTTAGAGCAGGGGAAGTCGGGTAGAATGCGGTGAGTTTGTAGTATATTCAATTGACCAGAAAGGATTAATAATGAGTGATAGTCGTTATCAAAAACTAAATGAGTCGGATGAGATTGATTTGGTTGAATTAGTTAAAAATCTGTGGAAGAAAAAACTATGGATTATTTTATCAGCTTTTGTTTGTACCGCCATTGCGGCAGGCTATGCTTTTACGGCTAAAGAGCAATGGACATCTAAATCAGTAGTAATTGCGCCTAAGGTGGCCAATTTAGGCGATTATTTATCATTTCGTAGCGAATATGCATCTATTCTAGATATCAAAGATTTTTCTCAAGATAAAGTTTCAGAAAAGGTATTTAATGACTTTAAAACGGCTTTATTTTCACGTAGCTTGAAAGAGGCATTCTTTTCTCAATCTGCCTGGTTTAACACTTATGCAGACAAAAATGCTAATTCCGAAGAAGCTAAACAAAAACTGTTATCTATTTGGGTCGATAAAAATCTGATTGTTACCATACCAGATCCTAAAAAAGATCCAAATTCAATTGGTGTGAATGTTAGTTTTGCTGCTGAGACGCCAAAAGATGCGCAGAATGTATTATTGGACTATATCCAATTTGTAAACCAATGGGTGCTTGCTGAAAATAAAAAAGACTTTCTAGCAAATATTAATTTGGTACTTAGTGGATTAGAAGTTCAGAAAAACAAGATTGAACGAGATACGGAAACTGTGCGTCAAATTCAGTTAGAAAATCTTACAACGGCATTAGATATCGCAAAATCAGCTGGGATTAAAGATTATTCAAAATCTTTAAGTGGTAATGTAAGCGTACCAGAAGTATTGTTAGGTGATGCAAAGGTACCATTTAGTGATTCAAAACTCAGTGATGGCTCATATTTATTTATGTTGGGAGAAAAGTACTTGCAAGCTCAGGTCAATACCTTGAAAAATGCACCTTTAGTCTATCCACTGAATTATTATAATATTGAAAAACAAGTTAATTTATTAAATGCATTAGAGAAAAAAGTAGAGAAAGAAGGCGCTGTTAGCGGATATTATTATTTAAGTGAGCCAGACTATCCGGTGATTAAAGATAAGCCCCAAAAAGGATTAATTATTGTAATTGGGTTTATTATTGGTTTGATAATTTCTAGTTTTATTATTTTGTTGAGTTCATTGATTCAAAGTACTAAAAAACGTTAATAATGAAAAAGAAAGTAGTTTTTATTGGCGCAGGTGGCTATGCGAAATCTGTACTAGATTCTTTAGATTTATCAAGATATGAATTTTGTGGATTCATTGATAATTTTAAACCAGAAGGAACGAGTCATTTAGGTTATCCAATTCTTGCTAAAACGATTGATGATTTCCAAGAAAGGGAACATTACAGTTTTTTTATAAGTATCGGAAATAACACTTATCGCCTAGATAAATATTTAAAGCTTATGAAATATCAATGTGACGTTATTAACATCATTGATAAAACAGCGGTCGTATCTAACAACTCTTCTCTAGGTAGAGGGGTTTTTGTAGGGAAAATGGCCATAGTAAATAGCGGTGTTACTATTGGAGATAATGTTATTATCAATACTAAGTCATTAATTGAGCATGGTTGTTGTATTGGCGATCACAGTAATATTTCTACAAATAGTACATTAAATGGTGATGTTATAATTGAAGATTATTGTTTTATTGGAAGCTCATCGGTGATCACTGGCCAACTGAGAATCGGGGAAAGTGCTGTAGTTGGTGCAGGTGCAGTTGTAATTCGTAACGTAAAACCTCGTACTATTGTTGCTGGTGTTCCAGCAAAATTTATTAAGGAAGTAGAATAAAAATGAGTCAAGTATTTATTGTTGCTGAAATTGGTTGTAATCATAATGGAAATCCTGAGTTAGCAAAGAAAATGATAGATGTTGCAAAGGAATGTGGTGTTGATGCAGTTAAATTTCAAACATTTAAAGCAGATAAACTGATTTCAAAATATGCTCCGAAAGCGGAATATCAAAAAATAACTACAGGTACTGCAGATAGTCAGCTTGAAATGACTCGTAAACTAGAGCTTTCTTATGATGAATTTCGTAAATTAGAAGCTTATGCGCGTTCTTTAGGGTTAGAAGTGTTTTCTACGCCATTTGATATGGAGTCTATTGATTTTCTTGCTAGTGAAAAGCAAAAAGTATGGAAGATTCCATCTGGCGAACTAACTAACTTACCTTACTTAGAGAAAATTGCTAGTTTGCCGATTGAAGGAAAAAGCGTGGTAATTTCAACAGGAATGGCGACTATTGAAGAGATCAAAGATGCCTTATCTGTATTAGAAAAAAATGGTATGAAGAAAGAAGAGATTACTATTCTTCACTGCAATACCGAATACCCAACCCCTTATGAAGATGTAAATTTAAATGCGTTTTATCAGTTAAAAACATTATTCTCTGATTATAATTTGGGTTTTTCAGATCATTCTGTAGGTTATTTTGCAGGGCTTGCAGCTGTCCCGTATGGTATTACTTTCATTGAAAAACATTTTACTTTAGACAAAAATTTTAAAGGTCCAGATCATAAAGCATCTGTGACACCAGAGGAATTGAAATTGCTTTGCGAAGGAATTCGAGCTGTCGAAAAATCATTAGGTTCTTCTGAGAAAATTGTTACTGTTTCTGAAGCTAAAAACAAAATTGTGGCCCGTAAATCCATTATTGCAGCTTGCCCAATTAAAAAAGGCGAAACCTATACGACTGAGAATTTGACCACTAAACGTCCAGGAAATGGTATTAGTCCGATGCGTTGGTATGATATTTTAGGTAAAGATGCGGAAATGGATTTTGAAGAAGATCAATTAATTCAAGATAGTCGTTTCTCAAATCAAGAATAAGAGCGGTTAAAATTATGAAGAAAATTGCAATTATTACAGCGAGATCAGGCTCAAAGGGGTTACCTAATAAAAATGTTTTATTTGCAAATGGTAAACCTCTAATGGCTTATAGTATTGAGGCTGCATTAGAAAGTGAAGAGTTTGAAAAGATTATCGTAAGTACAGATTCTCAAGAATATATTGATTTACTTTCTCATTATCCGATTGAATTTATAAAACGTTCTGCCGAGCTATCCTCAGATAAAGCAAGTTCTTTTGTCGTAATTGAAGATGTATTGAATCGATATAGTCATGTTGATTATGATTATTTTGTATTGCTGCAACCAACTTCACCATTAAGAACTGCTCAACATATTCAAGAAGCGAATAAAAAATTTGAAGCACATTTTGATAAATTTGATTTTTTAGTTTCTGTATCTGATGCGCATAAACCAACAACATTAACCCGTCCAATTGATGAGGATGAGAGTTTAAAAAACTTTAAATTAGATTATTCTAATTATGCTCGCCAGCAATATCATCCAGAGTATTCACCAAATGGGGCAATTTTTTCTGCAAAACCTCAGGCTTATTTAGAGCAAAAACACTTCTATGGAGAGAAGTGTGTTGCGTATTTTATGGCTAAAGAAGTTTCAGTTGATATTGATGATCGTCTTGATTTCGAATATTTCTATTTTATTCTTCAGCAACGTAATAAAGATAAAATCCTATTAGAAACCATCAAAAAAACAATATCCGCTAAGAAAGATAATTTTAATCAAACAAAAGAAATCAGCTTAATTGGTCACTCAATTTTAGATTATTGGAATATTGAAGAAGTTAACAACCAAGCCGTTAATAATTTAGCTATTGCGGGGATTACTACTAAACAATATATTGATTTGATTCTAGATCAAGGATTGATTAAATCTTTAGGTAATAAAGCTATTTTGATGTTTGGAACTAATGATATCGTGTATGCTGATTGGACAAAAGAGCAAATTTTATCAGACATTCAGCAAGTTATTGAAAAATTAAAAGCAATCAATAATAACATTCAGCTTTATTTCTTAGAAATTACCCCTGTGGCCTTAAGGATTGATCGTAATAATGCAGTGATTAGAGAACTTAACGCATTTCTAAAAGAAAATCTTAAATCTGCAAGATGGATTGCTCTAGATAGCAGATTTAGTGATCACTATGGCAAATTAAACTTAGACTACACTAATGATGGCTTACATTTGAATGAACAAGGCTATCAGTTATTGGAAGAGATCATCAAATCAGAGCTATGACGAAAAAGAGAATTGCCTATGTAACAGGCTCACGTGCTGAATACGGTATTGTTAAGCGCTTACTAAGACGATTACAAGAAGACAATGAGTTGGATTTTTCATTGATTGTAACCGCTATGCACCTTGCTCCTCAATATGGAAATACCGTAAATGTGATTGAGCAAGATGGGTTTAATATTGCTGAGAGAATAGCAGTAAAACTTGATAGCCAAAATAACCAAACAATTTTAACTTCAATGGCTGAAACCCTCGATCTCTTTGGTAAACATTTCCAGAAAAATCATTATGATGCAGTAATGGTATTAGGTGATCGTTATGAAATACTTTCTGTAGCAACGGCTGCTGCAATACATAACATTCCATTAATTCATTTGCATGGTGGCGAGCAAACATTAGGCAATTATGATGAGTTTATTCGCCACTGTATTACAAAAATGGCAAAACTGCATCTCACAGCGACAGAAGTATATCGTAAACGAGTGATTCAGCTTGGCGAACTTCCTGAAAGTGTGCATAACATTGGCTCTCTTGGGGCTGAAAATGGACTAAGTTTAGAATTGCCATCAAAAGAGCGGTTGTTTTTTAAGTTAAATTTGCAAAATAAACCGTATTTTATGGTTGCATTTCATCCTGAAACTATTACTGGGCAATCTGTAGAAGAGCAAGTTGATCAGCTTCTTTTAGCATTAGATTCCTTTAAGTCAGATTATCAATTTGTGTTTATTGGATCTAATTCTGACACGCATTCCGATGTCATATTTGCCAAAGTAAAAAGTTATGCAGATGAAAATCGATTTGCATTTTTCACATCGGTAAAACCGGAGGAATATTTAGCTTTAATTAAGTATTCAAAAGGGTTAATAGGTAATAGTTCATCAGGTTTGTTAGAAGCGCCTTCTTTACAAGTAGGAACAGTAAATATTGGGAAAAGGCAAGAAGGACGCGTTCGTGGTGAATCAGTTATTGATGTAGAAAGTAACCGACAATCTATTGAACAAGGGATTCAACATTTATTATCTGATGATTTCCAAAAATGCTTGCCTACAATGGTAAATCCGTATTATCAAGAAAATTCATCAGAAAAGGCTTATGAACTGATTAAAGCGTTCTTAGCTAGTGAGAATGAAAATAAACCGAAGCGGTTTTATGATTTAGAGAATAAGTAATGAAATTGTATAGATTTTTTTTAAGGTCATTAAGTGAGGAGTTGATCTTTTTAATAAGATTGATGCAACGTTTTAATCAAAATATAGAAAGATATAAAGATAGTAAATTTCTTCGTAAAATTAATAGTCTATTGGTCTTTTTATTGCATAAAAGGATATTTCGTAAGTTTGCTTGTGATATTACGCCTAGTTGTAAATTAGGTAATGTTGTTTTTCGCCATCCTACAGGAATTGTCATTGGTGGTGGAGCAGTGCTAGCTGATGGAGTTATTATCCATCAGAATGTTACTTTCGGTGCATTAAGGTTTGACGAGAAAGAAAAAAGAGGTATACCATGTCAGCAAATTGTTGGTCAAGATACTATTATAGGATGTGGGGCAAAGGTTTTAGGTGATATTACTATTGGTAAAAATTGCATAATAGGCGCTAATGCTGTAGTTACAAAAGATGTTCCTGATGGCACAACGGTTGTTGGTTTTAATACTTTCATTTATAAATGATAATTTATGATCTTAAAAGATAGTGTTATTTACTTAATAGGTGAGATAGTTGCTAAAATTTTCCCATTTTTACTGTTACCTTATTTGTCTAGAAAATTAGGTGTAAACGGCTTTGGGGAATTATCCTATTATCAAACAATATTATCTTTACTTATTATTATTATTAGTTTCAGTCAAGAAGGTGCTGTTACAAGGTACTTTTATTTTTATGGAAAGCGCTCGATAAATTTGATCTTATTTTCAGGATATGCTTACGCCTTACTGATAGGTTCCGTAGGATTGTTATTTTGCTATTTTTTTCATTCTGAAATTTTAGCATACTTAATTTTGATCTCAATTTTCCAAACTTTCTTAACAGTTCAATTATGTATAAAACAGTGTCAGAAAAAGGCAATCTCGTATACTTTAATTCAAATTGGAAGTGCATTGTTGACAACATTATTAACGGTATTATTTTTGGAGTTCTCTCACAGTGATCTTGTTGGCAAGCGATTTCTTGCACTATTCTTAGGTAACTTAATAATATTTATATTGGTTTATTTTTCCTATTTTAGGGAGCATAGAAGAAAGTCTTTTAATATAGCAGAGTATCAAAAAGGTTTTCTATATTTTCTAGGATTTGGTATTCCGTTAGCTTTTCATCAGATCAGCATGTTTATAAAAGGTCAATTAGATCGAGTATTTATTTATAATAAATTTACCGAATCTGAATTAGGTCTTTATGCTATGGGGGCTCAAATTGCGTTGGTGCTTGCAGTCATTATTCAAGCAATAAATAAGGCTGCAATACCTTATTTTTATGAAGCATTAAAACAAAAGAAGATTACTTTACAGAAAGTACACCAACTAACATTGCTTTCATTACTTTTAATTCCTATTCCTTCTATTATTATGTGGGCAATTCCAGAGGAATTTGTGATTTTTGTTTTAGGGGAACAGTTCTGGGGAACAAAGTACTATATTATTATGTTCCTTATTGCCACAATGTTCTCGGTACCTTATCTAATTTTAGTAAATTACCTTTTCTTTTACGGAAAGAATAAATGGATATCATTATGCTCAATCCTTTCTACAATACTGTATTTAGGAGGGTTGTCGATCTTTATGCAATTTGGGGTTGAATATGTCCCCTTTGCTAGCATATTAGGAGCAGGTATTATACTTCCTTTTTTATATATCATGACATCGAGAGTTAAATAAAATATGAATTTAATTATATGCACAACCCCTTTACAAACTCTTTTAGCAAAAGAGATAATTAAAAACTATGAAGATGAGAAATTTTACGGAATATTATTTTCTAATCATTTTTCCGAGAAAGTAGATAGATATTTTAATTTATTTGGTGTTTTATGTCATATTTTAAATAAGATTTATTGTAAAAGTTCAATAAAGTTAGTATGCCTTATTTTGTATTACAAGATTAGATTCTTTAATAAAAAATTTGATAAGATCTTTGTTGCAAATATAGAAAATATATTGATTCAATCAATTATTTCATCTCTCAAGTTTAATGAGCTAATAACATTTGATGATGGAACTGCTAATATTTTGAAAAACAGTATGCTTTATCAAAATAATGAAAGCTGGAAGCTTAAGTTTATTAAGTTTATCTTTATGATCGATCATGATATTAATACATTAAAAGATATATCATCTTTACATTATACTATATATGATATGGATAATATCATAAAAATACTAAAAGAATCTCTATATTTAAATTTAATAATAGTGTTGGTAATGCTCTTAACGGTGTATTAAAAATATGTTTAGGGCAAAGACTGTATAATGATGATACTAAAAATGTAGATTTGTTTAAAAAAATAATAGATAAATATAATATTGATTATTACCTCCCCCACCCCAAAGAGAGCTTTGTTGTCGATGGAGTGAAGTATTATAATTCAGATTTAATTTTTGAAGATATCATCTGTAATGAATTAAATAATTATAAAGAGATATATGTATATACTATATATAGTTCAGCGATTATAAATATATTGGGTGAAAATAGAATTCATCCAGTGTCTATTCAGGTAGAAGGATTTGAAAAAGAATCGGAATTGATGAGAAAGTTTGATATCCCGATTGAGAAATTATAGGTTTGGCTAATCTATGCTAGAAACATTTCTTATATATGATTTAATGTTATTTATTAGCATTATATTAGTTTTTTTTGCTGAGATTGCAAAGGTTATAAAGTTAAAACATGTATTTTTTATCTTAGCCCTACTTCCTCTCTTTTGGTTTCAGCATTAAGAGAGAATACAGGAGCTGATTATTCGCATTACGTAGATATCTATAATAATTTAGACTATTACAATGAGAATTGGCCCTTAGAGATAGGATTTTATTATTTAAATAAACTATATATGCTATTTGGTCTTCACCATCAGTTTATTTTTTGTGACTATGGCTGCTATTCAATGTTTATTTCTATATCTATGTTTAACTAAATCCAAATGTCCTAGCTTATTTTTGGCTTCATATATTTTACTTTTTATCTTAGTAGTCTGAATGAAATGAGACAGAGTTTATCTATGGTGATAATTCTTTATGCTTGTTTTTATTATTTGAAAATAAGTATATGAAGTATATTTTACTGGTGGGTTTGTCTTCATTATTTCACAATGTATCATTTTTATTTTTCCCGTTGATTTTATTAAGATTTTTCCGGGTGTCTAGAATAGCTATGATGGTTGTTATATTTTTATGCTATTTTGTTTTAAGTTTTAATATTATTGACTTGGTTTTAGAGTTAAATATTCTTTCTGGCACAAAATATCAAGGATATTTATCTATGGATGAGTACGCAAGAGAAACTAATATAGGGAGTGGATTAGGTATGATTTTTCAGTATTTTATATTACTTCCATTTATTTTCTTGAGAAAGGACAGATTTGCCACGGAAAAGTATAATATAGTGGTTCTAATAAATATATTTGTTTTACTATCTCTTTTTATATCTATAAAGTTCTATATATTTAATAGAATATTGTCTGCTTTTAGCATAGCTTTGATTTTGTCAGTGGAATTATTGGTTGATTCAAGGTTGAAGTTAAATAAAATTATTCTATTTTTATGCTTTAGTTTTTGGGTTGTGTTGTATCATAAAGATATTTTAGATAGTAATAAAGAATTTGGAAAAAATAAACAAATATCTCCTTATACGAGCATATTTCATTATAACTAAAAATAACTAGAAAGGAAAGTTATGAAATTTTCTGTAATTGTGCCTGCTTATAATGTGCAGGATTATATCGTTAGTTGTATAGATAGTATTTTAAAGCAATCTTTTAAAGATTATGAGATTGTCTTGGTGAATGATGGTTCTACCGATGCAACATTTGAGCATTGCGAAGAACTGAGTGAAAAAAATGGATGTATAAAATTAGTTAATAAGGAAAATGGTGGCCTCTCTAGCGCAAGGAATGTGGCGATAAATCAAGCAGAAGGTGATTACTTATTATTTTTAGATGGTGATGATTTTTGGAGAGATGATGATTTCTTGGAAAATCTTAATTGTATAATTGAAACTCATTCACCAGATACTATTATTTTTCCCTACTCTTATTATTACGGCAAGGATAGAATTAAGGAGTATCAGTTTGATTTGTCTGAAATGTCTTCCACTTCAAATAACTTTTCTGATAACTTATATTCGTTGATTGATAATGGTATATGGTATCCATCTGCATGTAATAAATGTATAAGAAAGGATATTGTAGCTATTAATAATATTTCATTTCCATTAAATATGACATCAGAAGATGTGCAGTGGTGTTTTGAGCTTTCACAGCATATAGCCTCTTATTATATTTATAATAAAGGAGTTTATATGTATAGACAAAATAGGGAAGGAAGTATTAGTTATAAGCTTAAAATGAAAAATTTGGAAGATCTATTTTTAAATATAGAAAATGTGCTTTCAGGTTCAAAGAAGATCAGGGATGCTGATTATTTGTATTTATCGCATTATTATTTGGAAGTTATCCCTTATGTGAAACCATTTTTAAAAAATCCTGATGTTAAACGTATGTTAAGTAAATATAAATGGCTTTCTAAGTATTCAAAGAATACGAGAAATAACAAAAAAGGATTATTTATTTTTGTTTAACATATATGGGCTTTAGATTATCTAGTCTTTTATTAAGTATTTTAGTTAAGTTGTATAAATCGACATAGGGTGCAATATGAATCTTTCAGTTTTGATGTCTATTTATCATAAAGAGAAACCAGAATATTTCCATAAAACCATGGAAAGTATATGGACTAACCAAACTTTAAGGCCTGATGAAATTATTTTGGTTGAAGATGGTATCTTATCAGATCATTTGTATTCAGCAGTTAACTACTGGAAAGAAAAAATAGGAACTAAGTTAGTATCTGTTCCATTACCTAAAAATATGGGGCTTGCTTTAGCATTAAATGAAGGGTTGAAGGTTGCTAAGGGGAATTTTATTGCTAGAATGGATACGGATGATATAGCTGAAAGAGATCGTTTTAAACTCCAGCTTGAGTTCTTACAACAGCATGTAGATGTTGATGCGGTTGGTTGCTGGATTTGTGAAATTGATGAAAATGATAGTGTTATCAATGATAAAGTAGAATATCCTCTTCTTCATAACGAGTTATATCAATTTTTTGAAAAACGAGATCCGATAGCTCATCCAACAGCTATGTTCAGAAAGACTTTTTTTGATAAAGCGGGAAGGTATAGTAAGGAAGTTGCTTTAGCGGAAGATACTTTATTGTGGTATCAAGCATTCTTAAATAACTGCAGATTGGCAAATATTGATTATATTGGATTGAAATTCAGACGCAGTTCCGACTTTTATAAGCGCAGGGCAAATTGGAAAAAAACAATTGGGCTATTAAAATTCCGCCTATTTCATATAAATAGAGATTTAAATTATGGTATTAAAGCTGATATCTACGCAATTGCTTATTTTTGATGTCTATTTCTCCAAGTTTTGTGAAAAAATTATTATATAAATTATTTAGATAGAAAGGATAAAAACATGAAAATTCCATTTTCTCCTCCATATGTTAATGAAGATGTAATCAATGAAGTTGTAGATTCTTTACGTTCAGGCTGGATTACCACAGGGCCTAAAGTTAAAGCTTTAGAAGAGGAAATTAAACAATTCTCAGGGGCCAAAGAAGTGCTTTGTGTAAACTCTTGGACTTCTGCAGCGATTATGATGCTTCGCTGGTTCGGCGTAAAAGAAGGCGATGAGGTAATTGTGCCTGCTTATACTTATAGCGCAACAGCTTTAGCGGTATTGCATGCGGGAGCTAAACCAGTAATGGTAGATACTTCAGAAGATTTTAATATTTCTTTGGATGCGATTAAAAAAGCAATTACACCAAGAACGAAAGCTATTATGCCTGTTGATATTGCTGGATTCCCTTGCGATTATGATGAAATTATGGATTTGGTAAAATCTTCAGAAATTCGACCGCTCTTTAAGGCTGAAAGCGAGAATCAAGAAAAACTTGGCCGTATTTTAGTATTGAATGATGCAGCACACTCTTTAGGTGCTTGGTACAAAAAGGGCATGAGAACAGGAAGTGAAACTGACATTGCTATTTTCTCATTGCATGCCGTAAAAAATGTTACAACAGCTGAAGGTGGTGCAATTTGTATTAACTTACCAGCACCTTTTGATAACGCTAAACTCTATGGAGAGCTTCGCCAAATGGCATTAAACTGTCAAACTAAAGATGCTTTCTCTAAGAGTAAAGCCGGTGGTTGGCGATACGATATTACTGGCCTAGGTATGAAAATTAATATGGCAGATGTGAATGCAGCGATTGGCTTAGCACAAATTCGTATTTACGAAGATTTATTGAAAGAACGTAAACGTGTTTTTGATACTTATGGCGAAGCATTTAAACAATATGATTGGGCAATTTTACCGCCATCGAAACAAGGCGAAAAAGAAACTTCATATCATTTATATGCTTTACGTATTAAAGATTTTACTGAAGCGCAACGAGATGCGATGATTGATGAAATAGCTAAGAGTGAAGTGGCTGTAAATGTTCACTTTATCCCAATGCCAATGCTGACTTTATTTAAGAACTTAGGGTATAAAATTGAAGATTACCCGCAAGCATATAATAACTATAAGTGTGAGATTTCTCTTCCTATCTATCCTCAATTAACAGATGAGCAGGTGAAATTTGTAATTGATACTGTTGTTAATGCCTATAATAAGGTTAAGTAAAAGTGATTCGTTTTTTTGATTTTATTCTAAGTTTAGTTGGGCTAGTTGTTCTAGCCCCTATTTTCATTGTATTAGCCATTTGGATTAAGATTGATTCAAAAGGTCCAGTCTTTTATAAGCAAGTTCGAGTTGGACGGAATGGTATCGATTTTGGTCTGTTTAAGTTTCGCTCGATGGTAGTTGATGCTGATAAAAAGGGCTTAATTACGGTAGGTGGTCGAGATCCTAGAATTACCCGTTCAGGTTATTTTATTCGTAAATATAAACTTGACGAGTTACCGCAGCTGATTAATGTACTGCTTGGTGATATGAGCTTAGTTGGTCCTCGTCCAGAAGTAAGAAAATATGTTGAACTTTATACTGATGAACAACAAAAAGTACTTTCTGTAAAGCCAGGGATTACTGATTATGCTTCTATTGAGTATATGGATGAAAATGAAATTTTAGGGAAGTCTAATGATCCTGAAAAGACTTATATTGAAGAGATCATGCCTGAGAAGATTAAATATAATATGAAGTATATTCAGAATAAAAATGTATCAGAATACTTTAAAATAATCTTTCTAACATTGTTGAAGATTGTTAGGTAGATTGTTTAACCAATTTTACTAACTTAAGGATATTTGTATGATTTATTCTCTAGTATTTGGAATGTCGAGAACTAAAAAGAGAGTAATTAGTCTTTTTATTGATGTTGTCTTATTAATATCTGCGTTTTTTCTAGCTTATTGGACTCGATTAGGTGGAATAGTTGCATTTGATGATACAGAAATTTGGACAACTTTATTATGCACCATTGCGATAACTCTTTTTACGTTTATTAAATTAGGGCTTTATCGTGCAGTCTTGCGTTACATTTCTTTTAAGGCCTTAGCAATGGTAGCTGGAGGCGCTTTCGTTTCAGCTGTTAGCCTTATTTTCTTTTCTTTCTTTATCGGTTCGGATATACCTAGAACTGTACCTATTATTTATTTTTCCTATGTGTTCTTGCTATGTGGTAGTGCAAGAATGTTGGTTCGCTATTATGTTAGTTTAATTTTAGATAAAGATAATGAATCTGTCTTGATTTACGGTGCTGGTACAACAGGGCGTCAACTAGCAGTGTTACTTAAACATGCTTATCGCTATCGCATTCGCGGATTTATTGATGATAATGCTAAGCTACATGGAAGTTATCTTTTAGGGAGTAAAATATTTTCGCCAAATGATATTCCAAAACTTGTTCAAAAATATAATATTAAAGTTATTTTGTTAGCGATTCCTAGTGCATCACGTAGCGAGCGTAAGACAATAATTGATAGTTTAATTCCTCTAAAAATTAAGGTTCAAACTATTCCTGACATGGAAGATATCTTACAAGGGAATGCAAAAATTGATGAGTTACGAGAAGTTCACATTGAGGATTTATTAGGACGAGAACCAGTATTACCAAATAAAGATTTATTGCAAAAAAATATTTTTCATAAAGCTGTAATGGTAACTGGAGCAGGCGGTTCAATAGGATCTGAGCTATGTCGTCAAATTATTTTAAATGAGCCAAATGCTTTAATTTTATTTGAACTTTCAGAATTTTCTCTTTATTCCATTCATCAAGAGTTATTAGAGATTGCGAAGAAAAATAATATTACAAACACTAAAATTTATCCTGTTTTAGGAAATGTACAGGATATTGAACGCCTAGATCGTGTTTTATCTCATTTTAGTGTTGATACTATTTATCATGCTGCAGCATATAAGCATGTTCCTTTGGTTGAGTATAATGTGATTGAAGGAGTGAAAAATAATGTATTTGGTACATATAATGTTGCAAGATGCGCCGCAGAACATAATGTGAAATCGTTTGTACTCATTTCAACAGATAAAGCGGTTCGCCCAACAAATGTGATGGGGGCAAGTAAACGTATGGCTGAGCTGTGTTTACAGGCATTATCTGAACAATTAAACAGTTCCCAAACTTGTTTCAGTATGGTTCGTTTTGGTAATGTATTGGGTTCATCAGGTTCAGTTATTCCATTGTTTAGAAAGCAAATTCTAAAAGGTGGTCCTATTACTATTACACATCCTAATATCATTCGTTATTTTATGACTATTCCTGAAGCGGCTCAGCTCGTTATTCAAGCTGGAGCAATGGCGAAAGGTGGTGATGTTTTCATTCTAGATATGGGGGAACCAGTTAAAATAGTGGACTTAGCTAAAAACTTAATTCAATTATCAGGGCTCTCGGTTAAGGATGAAAACAACCCGAAAGGTGATATTGAAATTACTTATACAGGGTTGCGTCCAGGCGAGAAGCTGTATGAAGAATTGTTAATTGGCGGAGATAATGTTCGTAAAACAACCCATCCCCGTATTATGACAGCTGAAGAGGTTTATTTACCATTTGAACAATTATCTGAAGTGTTGTCTGAATTAGAGAATTCTTGCAAAGATGCCAATTATATGGCTATTCGTCAAACATTGCTAAATGCTCCTACAGGCTTTAACCCGACTACAGAAATTGTAGATGTATTATATAAGGATTAAGATTTATGCCTAATATAGGAATTTTCCCTAAGTTATTTATTAATGCATCTATATTTTTATTTTTTACTTTACTTTTGATGTTCCCTAAAGGACATAACTACGGTTCGACGGCCTTATTAGTTTTAAGTGTATTATTTTTATGTTATTTACTCTATAAGAGAGTAAGTTTCTTAGCAATAGTGAAGCAGAATAAAGCTATTTTTGTGGTGGCTACTTTTTATTTTTTAGTTTCGCTTTTCTTTATTTTCTTCCATGGGGAAAAAATTAATCTAATTGATAATCCATTAAGAGCATTTTTATTTCTCTCTGTAATTATTTTTGTAGTTTATAGTTCGGTTAAATTTGACGTCTTGCTCTATAGTATTCCTTTAGGAGCCTTTATTTCAGGTGTAGTAGCTCTCTATCAGTATTATATTTTAAACTTGGAAAGTGCTTTCTATTACCAAATGAAGATCCAGTCAGGGGATATGGCGATGTCATTAGGCTTATTTAGTTTTAGTATTGCTTTTTATTTTTTAGATATAAAGAAAAGTAAGTTAGCTTTACTTTCAGTTGGTTGTGGTATATTGGGAGTCTTTGCTAGTATCCTTTCATTTGCTCGTGGAGGGTGGATTAGTGCCCCATTCATAGTAATAACCCTTCTTTTTTTATATAGATATTTATTATCAAGAAAGGTATTGATAGGACTTTTGGTGATTTTGTGCTTTGGTGGAGCATTATTGATGATGAATAATCAATTTACTGAGAGAATTTCTGATACAACATATCAATTAGATGTTTATTTATCTGGTTACGATAAAATAAGCTCTGTTGGTGAACGTTTAGATATGTGGAAGATTGGTTTAAACTCCTTTTTAGAGCATCCGATTTCTGGGTGGAGTTTAATGGATTTAGAAGATTATAAAAAAGATTTAGCGGATAAAGATGTTGTAACTAAGGCGTCAATCTCGTTTTTACATTTACATAATCAATTTATAGATGAATTGGCAAAGAAAGGGATAGTGGGAGGAATTGCCATATTGAGTATTTTTATTGTCCCTTTATACCTTTTCTACAGAAAAGTAGTGGGTCAGGAGAATAAAAGAATAAAACTTATATCGATATTAGGTATTGTGCATGTACTATCAATAATTATTTATTGTATGAGTCAGTCATTTCTTGCACATAATTCAGGAAATATCTTTTACTTCTTTGTTCTATTTTTATTTTATGCTTTCATGGTTAATGAAAGTGCTACTACATCTGAATAAATTGTGATTCCTTTTATGAGCAAAAGAATCCTCATCACTGGCGGTTCTGGCTTCATCGGTTCCGCCCTTATTCGATATATCATTAACCATACTCAAGATTATGTGATCAATATTGATAAACTGACCTATGCGGCAAATCAATCAGCTTTGAAAGAGGTAGAAAATAATCCTCGCTATGCTTTTGAGCAAATTGATATTTGTGATCTTAAGGCGATAGAAAGCGTTTTCGAGAAATATCAGCCTGATGCAGTGATGCATTTGGCGGCAGAAAGTCATGTCGATCGTTCTATTTCTGGAGCAGCTGATTTTATTCAAACCAATATTGTTGGTACTTATACGTTGTTAGAGGTTGCTAAGAATTATTGGTATACCTTAGACGAAGCTAAAAAAACGATCTTTCGATTCCACCATATTTCTACTGATGAAGTGTATGGGGATTTATCCCTTTCGGCGCCAGCCTTTACTGAACATTCCCCTTATCATCCGAGTAGTCCTTATTCCGCCTCAAAAGCAGCAAGTGATCATCTGGTACACGCTTGGCATCGCACTTATGGTTTGCCGGTGATTATCACAAACAGTTCCAATAACTATGGGGCTTATCAGCATGCTGAAAAGCTTATCCCCTTAATGATTTCAAATGCTGTAATGGGAAAGTCTTTGCCAATTTATGGTGATGGGCAACAGATTCGTGATTGGTTATTTGTGGAAGATCATGTTCAAGCCTTATATTTAGCTTTAACAAAAGGTCGAGTCGGGGAAAACTATAATATCGGTGGAAATTGTGAAAAAACAAACCTTGAAGTGGTTAAAATAATTTGCCAATTACTCGAAGAACTTGCGCCAAATAAGCCTAATCACATTAAGTATTACGAAGATTTAATTACTTTTGTAAAAGACCGACCTGGTCACGATGTGCGATATTCATTGGATTGTTCTAAAATTCATGAAGAATTAGGTTGGCAACCGCAAATAACTTTTGAACAAGGACTTCGTCAGACGGTAAAATGGTATCTAGAGAATAATAGATAAATAAAGGAGAGCAACCACATGCAAATTACATTATCAACTACTCCCGCTTCGGAGAGTTGGGGCAAAAATGCCATTTTAAGTTTTAATCAAGATCAAGCCGTGATTCATCTTAAAGATGATGAAAAATCAAATCTTGTTTTAGTGCAAAAAGCCGCACGTAAGTTACGTGGGCAAGGTATTAAAGATGTTGAACTTGTAGGGGAGGCATGGGAATTAGAAAATTGCTGGGCATTTTATCAAGGTTTTTACTCGGCGAAGCAAGATTATTCGATTGAATTTCCTCATTTAGATGATGAGCCACAAGATGAATTATTGGCTCGTATTGAATGTGGTGATTTTGTGCGTGGAATTATTAATGAACCTGCAGAAACACTCACGCCAGTTAAATTAGCCGAACGCGCGGCTGAGTTTATTTCTAAACAAGCCGAAAATTATGCCGATAAAAGTGCGGTCAGTTTTCAAATCATTTCTGGTGAAGCGTTAAAAGAGCAAGGCTACCACGGGATCTTTACTGTGGGTCGTGGTTCTATTAATCCACCCGCTATGTTGCAATTAGATTTTAACCCGACTAATGATCCAAATGCGCCTGTATTAGCCTGTTTAGTGGGTAAAGGTATTACTTTTGACAGTGGTGGTTATAGCATCAAACCAAGTGATGGCATGAGCACGATGCGTACTGATATGGGCGGCGCTGCATTATTAACAGGTGCGTTAGGATTTGCGATTGCACACGGTTTAAATCAACGAGTAAAACTCTATCTATGCTGTGCGGAAAACTTGGTGAGCGGTAATGCGTTTAAATTGGGTGATATCATCACGTATAAAAATGGTGTAACCGCTGAGATTTTAAATACTGATGCGGAAGGCCGTTTAGTATTGGCGGATGGCTTAATTGAAGCCGATAGTCAAAATCCACAATTTATTGTCGATTGTGCAACCTTAACCGGTGCAGCGAAAGTGGCAGTCGGTAATGATTACCACAGCGTGCTTTCTATGGATGATGCGTTGGTAAATAGCTTATTCCAAGCTGCCAAAGAAGAAAATGAACCGTTCTGGCGTTTGCCTTTTGAAGAATTCCATCGTAGCCAAATCACTTCTTCTTTTGCGGATATTGCAAATACAGGTACAGCGCCGGTTGTCGCGGGCGCAAGTACTGCAACGGCATTTTTATCGTATTTTGTGAAAAACTATCAACAAGGTTGGTTACATATTGATTGTTCGGCCACTTATCGTAAATCAGGTAGTGATTTATGGGCGGTTGGCGCAACCGGAATTGGTGTGAAAACTTTAGCAAATTTATTAGTAACGAAAGCAAGTTAAGTAGGATTTTATGGTAGAACGTACTTTTTCAATTATTAAACCTGATGCAGTAAAGCGTCATTTAATTGGTGCTATTTTAGGGCGTTTTGAATCTCAAGGATTCCGTGTCGTTGCGCTTAAAATGGTGCAATTAACCAAAGAACAAGTGGAAGGTTTCTATGCGGAACACCAAGGTAAACCATTTTTTGAACCGTTGGTGGAGTATATGCTCTCTGGTCCGATGGTGGTTTCTGTGTTGGAAAAAGAAAATGCCGTAAAAGATTACCGCACTTTGATTGGTGCAACGAATCCCGCTGAGGCAGCAGAAGGCACTATCCGCAAAGACTTCGCGTTAAGTCAGCGTGAAAACTCTGTCCATGGTTCTGATAGTGTTGAAAGCGCAAAACGAGAAATTGCTTATTTCTTCGTAGATTCAGAAATCCAACCATAATTCATTTCTATAAAAAAGCACTTAGTGAATCGCTAAGTGCTTTTATTTTTATTGCTTTTCAATTTTTGAGATAGTCTTTTTCATTGGATCAATTTCAGCCCGAATATGAAAGGCTTTCGCTAAATTCTCCGCATTTAACACGGCTTGCGTCTCACCTACAGCTAACAATTTTCCTTTATCTAATAGAACAATTTCATCACAAAATTGATAAGCCAACGAAAGGTGATGAATTGCGACGACACACGTATGTTCCGGTGTGAGTGATTTAAGCTGTTCCATCATATCAATTTGATAATAAGGATCGAGTGGTGCAATAGGCTCATCGACCAATAAAACAGGAGATTCTTTAATGCAGCAGCGGGAGAGTTGTACGCGTGCTTTTTCGCCACCAGAAAGTTGTTGAAATGGCTTATCGAGTAAATGAGTTACCGCAAATTTTTCTGAAAACGCTTGAATTTTTGACCGCTCTTTTTCTTTTGGTAACGGAGCTGCCAAGCCTAATGCAATCACATCATAAACGGATAAATCCCAATGAATTTGCGTATTTTGTGCAAGATAAGCAATGTATTGGCTTTTTTCGGGAGCATTCATTTTGCTTAATGGCTGAGCATCAAACCAAATTTCCCCTTGTTTGAGGGGCAAGATACCCGCAATGGTTTTCAATAAGGTAGACTTTCCCGCACCATTGGCGCCCATAATGCCAATCAATTTACCTGATGGAAGCGTACAGTTGATGTCATTTAAGCAATAGGATTGGGTGAGTTTTTCAATTCTAATCATAAATTTTTCTCTGTTGCGTTAATAACATCCAAATCAAACAAGGTGCGCCGATAAGCGCAGTCAATGTGCCGATGTAAATATGTGAGAACAGCGGGATATATAAAATGGCTAAATCGGCTAGTAACAGTAATAACGCCCCGATTAACGCGCTAGTAAGGTAAAGCTGTGATGGGCGAGCTTTCAGTAAGATACGGGCGAAGTGTGGCGCGATTAAGCCGATAAAACCGATGGTGCCGGTTTGTGGAATGGTTGCACCGACTAATAAGGCCACACCAAAGGTGCTGATGAAAAAGCTACGTTTCGGATCTACGCCCATGGTGCTCGCAGTTTCTTCACCAAAGGTGAGTAAATCTAAGTATCGACGAGTGTGGTATAAGCAGAAAACCCCTGCCAGAACAATCGGGAGTGAAATAAGCAGGGTATCTAATTTCGCCCACATCAATGAGCCTTGTAGCCAACGATAAAGTTCAGCTAATGCCCATGGGCTTTCTGCGTTGGATAGCAGTAATGCAATTGCTGAACCAAGTAACATATTGACCGCTAGCCCGCTTAGAATCATCATCGTGGTGCCGTAGTTTTTAGCAATCAAATACACGATTAAAAAGCTTAAAAGCGCACCAATCACACCACCGGCTAAGAGCAGTGAAAATGGCACGGCAAAATAATAGAGGATAAATACACTAGCGGCTGTTGCCCCAGCACTACTGCCGAGTAAGCCTGGACTCGCTAATGGGTTTTGGAAAATACCTTGCATCGCATTGCCCGCTATTGCTAGGCTAGCGCCTGTCAATAAAGCTAAACCAATGCGCGGAAAACGAATATCCCACAGCACCATTGAACGCATATCGGTGAGCACGCCATCCGCATTTTTGAGATGGGCGAAATCACCTAGCTGATGATAAACCGCAAAGCCGCTAATCAATAGCAACGCGAAGAAAAGTGTGGTATTTAATTTGAGTGTTTTGGTCAATGATCAATTTCCTATGTAATCCAAATATCATTTGTTAATTTGATTTTGTCAAATCTCCCCTAACCCCTCTTTACTAAAGAGGGGGATTAGAGTGTAGGGATTTATAATTCTGATGTTTTATTCTAATCATTTATACATAAAAGCTGTAAATATATTATCTTGGGCTAATTTAATCATGCAATTCCTCTCTTTAGTAGAGAGGGTGGGATTATAGTGTCAAGATTTATAATTCTGATGTTTTATTCTAATTATTTATACATAAAGACTGTAAATGCGTCATTTTTGGGTTAATTTAATCATGAAGTTCCCCTCTTTAGCAAAGAGGGGTTAGGGGAGATTTGTCAGCTACATTATTTTAATTGTTGATAAATCTTCTCCGCCCCTTGCCACACACCGTGATCAAAGCAATAGGTATATTTCATCGGGATGCTGACAAGCGGTTGGTTTTTGAAAAAATCTTGCAACATAGGGTGGTGCAGTAATTCGGCTTGTGCATTGTAACCTTGTTTGTCAGTCAGTGAAATGAGCACATTCGGTTGGCTTAAAATCACTTTTTCTAACGAGAAATTTTGTGCAGTAAGTGGCGTTTTTAGTGGCGTTAATCCGAGTAAATTTAACAGCACGGGATATTGCGGATAATAACTTTCCACTACGCCCGTTTCCGACAAAATCAGTGTGTCAGTAAGCGGTCGATTTAAGTGAAAGTTTTGCGATTTGAGTTTTGTTACTAAATCTGCCGCCTTTTGCTCATTACCCAGTTGTTTGCCTAAGTCTAGAATCAACGTAAATAATTCATCTGGCGTTTGTGGGCTGTCGTTAATGGGAATAATCTTCACATTGAGTTTTTTCAGCTCTGCGACTAATTGGGGATAAAAAGTTTCATTAATCAGAATAGTTTTATCCAAATAGGGCAATAATTCCGTTAATTGCGGTTCTAACACAGGTTTATCGGTATTGATTTTGTCTAACATCATCAACGGTTTTTTCGAATAAGGTGACTGTGCAGCAATTTGCGAAGGCTCAGCCAGTTCGATAAGCAGTCGGTCACTGCAAAGCGTAAGCGAGACAAATTGTTCCGAAGCCTGAGCGGTAAACGGAAGGAAAAGTGCGGTTAAAATTAAGCGAGTTTTTTGCATATAGATATAATGATACGCTACGCCATCAAGAATGTAAAAAGGCGTGCTAAGCACGCCCTTGTTAGTAGGTAATAATTAGAACGATCCTTTCAACCCAACGTAAACATTACGTCCTTCTTGGCCGTAGCCTAGTACGTTTTCGTATTTTTTATTGAATACGTTGTTAAGATTTGCATAAATCGTCAAGCTATCCGCTATTTTATAGTTCACGCCTAAGTTTGCCAAGGTATAAGATGGCAATTTCACTTTATGCGTGCTGTAAGTTGGTGAATAGTAGGTGTCCATGCGTTTGCCTGTGTAAGATACATTTACATCTGTACCTAATTTTTCAGTGATTTGGTATGCTAAGCCTGCGTTCGCCAAATGTTTCGGACGACGTGCCAATTCAGCGCCTTTGCTGTCTCGAGTTTGGGTGTAAGTGTAGTTGGCATAAGCAGTTAATACATCGGTGATTTTACCGTTGTAAGCCACTTCAACACCTTTTACTTTACTCTTGCCTTCAAGATTTACTGCGCGGCTTGTATAAGTGGTGAAGTTGATGACTTCGCTGCTAATCGCATTTTTCACGTTGCGAGCGAAATAAGTCACATCAAAGCTGTGGCGGTTGTTATCTGTTTCAAATAAGAAACCAACATCGCCCCCTAAACTTTTCTCTGGTTGTAAATTTGGGTTGCCGATATAGCGCGCGTTGTAGCCGTAATATTCAGTGATCGTTGGGTTTTGAATCGCTGAACCAAAACTTGCGTGTGCTTTCACGTTATTATGTAAACGATAAGCGCTCGCGATGCGGCCAGTCCATGAGTTTTCATATTCAGAGCTGTCAGTGTAACGACCACTAATATTTAAACTATGATCTGCGTCGTGTAATAAACGATATTCAGCTGCTAAGCTTTTCTCAACAAGCTTTTTATTGCCAGCATTGTTGAAATAAGACGAGTTGAAATCTGTTTTTTGATAGTCAGTTAAAAAGCTTAAACCTTGTGTGAGAGTGCCTTCACGATCGAAATTGACGTCTAATTGATAGTTTGCGTTGAGTTTTTTCGCATCGTAAGCCGATGTATAGCCAACGGTATCGCTGTCAGTTTTGAGATGGCTTACCCCAACTTTGTGTTTAAGCAATTCATCATCATTACCTAAGAAACCACTTAATTTGAATAAGGTGTCACGTGTGCGGGTGTAATGACCTTTTTCATCCGTTGCGCTGTTATCAAAGTTAGCGGTTTGGCTGCTGTGAGAGGTTAAGAAATCAAAACCTTTTTGGTTATCGTCATAGCCAAAACGAAGAGAAGCGTTATCACGATGGAATTTATCGCGTTCGCTTGAACCACCAGTACTTACCGCTGTGCCATCTTGCGCCGTGTAGTTAAAGCGGTTGTTGCTGAGTGCTGAAATGCCTTTGGTATGGTGGCTGTCGCCGTGTAAAGCATAATAGAAACCGTTATTTGAGCCTGAAAGGGTTAATGAACCATCTACCGTACGATTAGAGCCTGTGCCAAAATCGTAATCGACGTTGAAGGTTTTACCTTTTTCTAAGCCTTTCTTCGTGGTGATATAAATCACACCACCCATCGCATCACTTCCCCAAAGAGCGGATTGCTCCCCGCGCAATACTTCGATGCGGTCAATATTGCTTAATGCTAAACCACCGAAATCAAAGCCATAACCAGAAACTGGGTTCACTTTCACGCCATCAATAATCACTGCAGTGTGGTTTGCATCCGCACCACGTAAGAATACATTAGTTAATGTGCCACGACCGCCTGAAGTACTTACGGCTAAACTCGGTACCGTTTTCAATACGTCACTGACATAAGTCGCACCACGTTGTGCAAAATCTTTTTCAGTTAAAACAGTAACAGATGAGGCGGTTTGATGAAGGCTAGTTGGCGTGGCTGATGCAGAATAGACGTTAATCACATCTAATTTTGCCACGTCTTCAGCCGCAGCTAATGCTGGAATCGCTAATAAAATCGCTGAAGTAATCACATTTTTTTTCATTTTAAAATCCCTAGGATAAAAGTCTGTATAAAAGCGCCAGCAGTTTACACATTTGAGGCCTGGCAAGCAAACCTATCATGATGAAAATAACTCATCATGAAAATGAATGAAATTTAAGAGAAATAAAAAATTTAAGGATTTTTCTGACCGCACTTTTTCGCCTTTATCCGCCTTATAGTTTCAAGTATAATGCCTGTATTTTTCATCACATTGTTATTAAAAAAATTATGAGTACAAAATTCAACGTAAAAACATTCCAAGGCATGATTTTAGCCTTGCAAGAATATTGGGCAAATCAAGGCTGTACCGTTGTGCAACCTTTTGATATGGAAGTGGGCGCAGGAACCTCTCACCCAATGACAGCATTACGCGCGTTAGGCCCAGAGCCGATGGCATTTGCTTATGTGCAACCTTCGCGTCGTCCGACCGATGGTCGTTATGGCGAAAACCCAAACCGTTTACAACATTACTACCAATTCCAAGTGGTGATTAAACCGTCTCCAGATAACATTCAAGAACTCTATTTAGGTTCACTTGAAATGCTTGGTTTTGATCCAACACAAAACGACATCCGTTTCGTGGAAGATAACTGGGAAAACCCAACCTTGGGGGCGTGGGGATTAGGCTGGGAAGTGTGGTTAAACGGTATGGAAGTGACCCAATTTACCTATTTCCAACAAGTGGGTGGCTTAGAATGTAAACCGGTAACCGGTGAAGTGACTTACGGTTTAGAGCGTTTAGCCATGTACATTCAAGGAGTAGATTCTGTGTATGACTTAGTTTGGTCTGACGGCCCGCTTGGCAAAACCACTTACGGTGATGTGTTCCATCAAAACGAAGTTGAACAATCCACGTACAACTTTGAATATGCGGATACCGATTTCTTATTCTACTGCTTCGATCAATATGAAAAAGAAGCGAAAAACTTATTAGAATTGGAACGTCCATTACCATTACCAGCTTACGAGCGTATCTTAAAAGCGGCACACAGCTTCAACTTGTTAGATGCACGCAAAGCGATTTCGGTCACAGAGCGTCAACGCTATATTTTACGCATTCGAGCATTAACTAAAGGCGTGGCGGAAGCGTACTATGCGAGCCGTGAAGCCCTAGGTTTCCCTGGTTGTAAAAAATAAGGCAAAAAACGACCGCACTTTAAGCATCAACCCAATGATATAAGGAAAAAATGATGAAAGATTTTCAATACCCAGACGATATCTACACGGAACCAGAAATTGATCCTAATACGCTTGCGAATTTAGGCCCATTGGCTAGATTAGCGGGTGTTTGGGAAGGTAAGCGTGGTGTGGATATCAACCCGAAAGCAGAAGGACCAGAAAAAGATCCTTATATCGAACGTTACGAAGCTCATCCAACTGATGGTCAACCCAATGGTCCGCAACTCTATTATGGATTACGTTATCACACTCATATTGTTGAGCCAGACGAAGTGGAAACCTTCCACGATCAAGTGGGCTATTGGTTATGGGAACCTGAAACAGGCAATATTTTATTAACTGGTAGCATTCCACGCGGCCAAACGTTTATTGCTGTCGGTAATGCACCGGCTGATGCGAAAGAGTTTACTGTAAAAGCGGTACGCGGTTCACTAACAAATGGCATTATTTCGAATCCGTTCTTAGAGCGTTCATTTACCACGGAAAGTTTTGAAATGACGGTGAAATTCCATGATGATGGCACTTGGTCATACGATCAAACCACCATCCTAATTATCCCGAATTATGATGCTCCATTTGAACATCGCGATCGTAACCGCTTAACTAAAATTGGCGAACCGAAATTGAACCCAACTGCGGCAGCAGAACAAGAAGGTGAATAATGAAACCCATTCTTTATTACGCAGCAGATTGCCCAGATACAGAGCCATTTGTTGCAGAGTTAAAACGCTTAGGCGTGGATTATGAGGCTGTGGAAGTATTATCTTCCATTCCAAACTTGAAACAATGGTTGCGTTTGCGTGATCGTCACGCCGCATTTGATGATGCAAAAGCACAAGGCTATGCGGGCTTTCCAGCGTTATTGTTAGATGATGATCGTGTTATTTTAGACGAATCCAAATTAAAAGAGATTTTTTAAAGTGATGAAAAAAACCTTAGCCTTTGCAACTTCAGCGATGATTTTGACTGCTTGTAGTCATGCACAATCTCAAGGTGAAATGTTGTGTCTGGACAAAGGGAAATCAGATGCTCACGGTTGCTTTCAAAATTTAGGAGAGTCTTACTCTTATTTGAAAAAAGCCTGTGTACAAGTGTTTGATGTGGCAGATATTAAGCTAGACGATCCCGCCAATAAAACCCAAGCGGTTTATGGCATTCTTTCGGAAGATAAGCAACAGGTTGAAGTGTTTGCGTCTGATTTGCCTGAAAATACGATTTTAGATGTGGTAAAAGGCGGCTATATCTCAAAAGATAGTAAAGTGCGTTTAATAAAAACCAAGACAAGTTGGAAGGTTCGTAAGTAATGAAGAATGTCAGTTTTTTACAATTTTTATTTAGAATTGGTGATGACTATTTAATGTTTTTGCGAAATTTAACACCCGCTGTGTTGTTTTTATCACTCGCGTTATTTATGTATTCTGAGCTGAATTGGACACATTGGGCGTGGAATAATGTGCTAGTGCTGTTTTTAAGTTTGGCTTCAGGATTTATTGCACTCAGCGTCATGGCAATAAATACTGTCGCTTTTGTACGCAAGATGCTGAAAACCTTAAGAACACTAAGCGGAGAGAGCGAACTTGATGAAAATATTGGTACGCTCGCATTATTTAAAATGCTCTGGGTGGAGAGCAACAGTAAACAACTAATCTTTTTTGCGGTAGTCAATATTGTTGCAGTATTTATGGTGTTAGTTTACGGCACCAAATATGCCTTGAATTTTTATAGCTCAATTTCAACATTAAATGATTAAGTCTCGAATATGAAAAAAATAACCCTAAAATTCACCGCACTTTTGCTTGGCTCAGCTTTAGCAAGTAGTGCGTTTGCAACAGAAAATGGTCAAACTTCCTCAAGTTCTGATTATGAATTAGAGAAAGTATTGATTTTCAGCCGACACGGATTGCGTTCACCAGTGGAAAAAGATCCGCAAGAAATGGCGAAATATTCCCCTTATGAATGGGCAAAATGGAATGTACCATCTGGCTATCTCACTGCAAAAGGGACGGTGCTAGAAACCTATTTCGGACAGTATTTAGGTCAATGGCTTGCAGATAAAGGGTTACTAACAACAGAACGTTGTGCATCGGGCGAAGGCATTTTTGCTTATGCAAATGGTGTGCAACGCACCATTGCAACAGGGCAAGCGATTGTTTCTGGTGCATTTGCGGGCTGTAATGTTCAACTGCAACATCACGGTAAAATTGGTTCAGAAAAAGATCCGATTTTTAAAACGCAAGCGCATAATCCAAGCAAAGCCTTGATTGAATCTGCAAAAAATAACGTTGATTTAACCGCTTTACAGCAAAAATTAGCGCCAAATTATGCACTATTGAGTGAAATCATTGATTACAAAAAGTCACCAAATTGCTTACAAAAAGGCGAGTGTGATTTAGGTGGAAAAGTCGGTGAATACAGTATTAAAGACGGCAAGTCAGTCAAGATTACTGGTTCTATCAGCACCGGAAAGAAAATTGTCAGTGCATTATTACTCGCGCATTATGTGGGCAAGCCTGATTCAGAAATCGCAAACGGCCGTGTGGATAGCCAAGAAAAATGGCGTGCAATTAACGAAATTAAAAATGAATATTACCGCACGTTATTTAAAAATAACGAAGCGTTAGCACAAAATGCATCATACCCGCTATTGGCATTTATTCAGCAACAGCTAAATAGTGAAAACAAAATTAACTTATTAGTTGGACACGATTCTAATATTGTTGCCCTGCTTGCTGCACTAGGTGTTGAGCCTTATGAATTGAATGATTCATTAGAAAATATCCCAATAGGTGGCAAGTTACTATTTGAAGTGTGGAAGCACAAACCAAGTGGCAAACTCAAATTTAAGTTGGATTATGTGTATCAAACCACTGAACAACTGATTAACATCACGCCACTAAGTTTAGCGACACCTCCAAACCAAACGGCATTAACCCTCAAGGGCTGTGAAAAAGATGAATATGGTTTTTGTGATTATGAGCAGTTTCAAAAGGTGTTGAGTGAAGGGATTGAGAACGGTAAGAAATAGCGTTCATGCAACCCTATGAAAAATACTTAAAATAGAATTCGCAAAAATTGCGAGTGGATCAAACGGATGCGGAAAGAAAGCTATGGCAATGCATCAATCGAGATCAATTATTAGGTTTTCGATTTAATCGACAAAAGCCACTTTTAAGTTATATCGTTGATTTTTATTGTGCAAAAGCAAAGTTGATTATCGAATTGGACGGTAGTCAGCACTATGAACCTGATTATCAGGAAAAAGACGCATTGCGAGATGCAGAATTAAATTCACTTGGTTTTACGGTGATGCGATTTAGCAATGATGAAGTCATGTGTGAAATTGAAGCGGTAGTCGAGCAAATTTATTTGTTTTTAGAGAATGTAAGGGCTGATTGAGTATGAGGTTGGATTAGCTTCTGCCAAATCTCCCCTACCCCTCTTTGCTAAAGAGGGAAATTCTTGAGTAAATTGATAGTAACTGGCTCATTCACATTTTAATTTCAATAGAGATTAAATTATCTGCTTTCAAAAAAATGTTAAAGTAAAACATAGATATTTAACTCTGCAAAGATCCAATCCCCTCTTTAGCAAAGAGGGGTAGGGGAGATTTGGCAGAAGTGATAACGAAGAAAATATAATGAAGCAACATACTTATCAAACTACCGTAGAATGGGTTGGAAATTCAGGGCGAGGCACTTCTTCTTATACCGCGTATGAGCGGGATTTTATTGCTTCGGCATTGAATAAACCTAATATTTTAGGTTCTGCTGATCCTGCTTTTCGTGGTGATAAAACACGTTGGAACCCAGAAGATATGTTATTAGCCTCCATTTCTGCCTGTCATAAATTATGGTATTTACATTTTTGTACCGTTAATAACATTCTTGTGCAAGAATACCGTGATGAAGCAATAGCAATTATGGATGAAGGCAGTTCTGAACAAGCAGGACGTTTTATTTCAGCAACATTAAAACCTCGTGTAATAATTTCAAGTGAGTCGGATGCTGTTAAGGCATTGGCATTACATGAAAATGCGCATCACGCGTGTTTTATTGCAAATTCACTTAATTTTCCAGTGAAATGTGAAGCTATTATTGAAAAAGATTAAATTAAAATAAAATGGTGCCAAGGTGCACCTTACCAGAGAAAACAAAATGACAACCCAAAACTTCCTAGTAGAAATCGGCACGGAAGAGCTGCCACCAAAAGCTCTCAAAACATTAGCGACCTCTTTTGCGGATAACGTTGAGGCGGAATTGAACCAAGCAGGTTTAACCTTCGAAAAAATCGAATGGTTTGCGGCGCCACGTCGTTTAGCGGTGAAAGTGTTGAACTTAGCCACACAACAACCGAGCAAAGAAATTGAAAAACGCGGACCTGCAGTATCAGCTGCGTTTGATGCGGAAGGTAAACCAACTAAAGCGGCAGAAGGCTGGGCGCGTGGTTGTGGTATTACTGTGGAACAAGCAGAACGCATTGCAACTGATAAAGGTGAATGGCTTGTTCATCGTGCAAAAATTGAAGGTCAGCCGACCAAAAACTTACTTAACGCCATTGTGGCCAATGCGTTGGCGAAATTGCCAATTCCAAAACCAATGCGTTGGGCAGACAAAACCGTGCAATTTATCCGTCCGGTTCACACGGTAACTATGTTGTTAGGTGATGAGTTAATCGAAGGCGAAATTTTAGGTGTGGCAAGTGCTCGCACTATTCGCGGTCACCGTTTCTTAGGCGAGAAAGAATTTGAAATTCAACATGCTGACCAATATCCGCAATTATTACGTGAAAAAGGTTCTGTAGTCGCAGATTTCAACGAACGTAAAGCAGAAATTTTGGCAAAATCTCAAGCAAAAGCGACCGCACTTGGCGGCGTGGCTGACATTGAAGAAAGCTTGCTTGAAGAAGTGACTTCGTTGGTGGAATATCCAAATGTATTAACGGCGAAATTCGAAGAGCGCTTCTTAGCCGTGCCTGCGGAAGCCTTGGTTTACACCATGAAAGGCGACCAAAAATATTTCCCGATTTATGACAAAGAGGGCAAATTATTACCGCACTTTATCTTTGTATCTAACATCAACCCAGAAGATCCAACCGCGATCATCGAAGGGAACGAAAAAGTGGTTCGCCCTCGTTTAACCGATGCGGAATTCTTCTTCAAAACCGACTTAAAACAAAAACTGGTTGATCGTTTACCACGCTTAGAAACGGTGTTATTCCAACAACAACTGGGTACATTAAAAGACAAAACAGACCGCATTGAGCAACTTGCAGGCGAAATTGCAAAACAAATCGGTGCAGACGAAGCGAAAGCAAAACGTGCAGGTTTACTGTCAAAATGTGACTTGATGACCAACATGGTATTCGAATTCACTGATACACAAGGTGTAATGGGTATGCATTACGCTCGTCATGACGGTGAAGAGGAAGAAGTCGCAGTCGCATTAAATGAACAATATATGCCACGTTTTGCGGGTGATGAGTTACCAAAATCGTTGGTGGCAAGTGCGGTCGCTTTAGCGGATAAATTTGACACCCTAACGGGTATCTTTGGAATCGGCCAAGCACCGAAAGGCAGTGCTGACCCCTTCGCATTACGTCGTGCGGCATTGGGTGCGTTACGTATTATCGTAGAGAAAAATTTACCACTAGATTTAGAAGATTTAGTGAAAAAATCAGCCGCACTTTTCGGTGATAAACTCACGAACCAAAACGTGGTTGCTGATGTGGTGGACTTCATGCTCGGTCGTTTCCGTGCATGGTATCAAGATGAAGGCATTGCAGTGGATGTGATTCAAGCCGTATTGGCACGTCGTCCAACTCGCCCTGCTGATTTTGATGCGCGCGTGCGTGCGGTTTCACACTTCCGTACTTTAGATTCAGCGGAAGCGTTAGCGGCAGCAAATAAACGTGTAAGTAATATCTTAGCTAAAGCGGATGCTGCAATTGGCGAGATCAATTTGACCGCTTGCGTAGAGCCAGCAGAAAAAGCCCTTGCTGAAGCGGTACTTGCATTACGTGCTGAAGTTCAACCGCTTATCGCACAAGGTGATTATACGGCGGTATTAGATAAATTAGCGAACTTACGTGCACCAGTAGACAGTTTCTTTGATAACGTAATGGTAAATGCTGATGATCCAGCATTACGCCAAAACCGCTTAGCGATTTTAAACACGTTGCAAGGCTTGTTCTTACAAGTGGCAGATATTTCGGTATTGCAATAATGAATCTAAAAAAGGATGGTCAATTTTCCAACGACCATCCTTTTGTATATAGACTTCAAAGGATTATTTCTCTATAATCAACCGCACTTTCCCCCCTTAGCTCAGTCGGTTAGAGCAGGCGACTCATAATCGCTTGGTCACTGGTTCAAGTCCGGTAGGGGGGACCATTTATTGAGATCGCATTAGGCGGTCTTTTTTATTGCCTTTCTCTAATGCGTTTTAGGCGTTATATCCTTTCAATAATTCAGCCCAATTTTCTTCATTGAATTGAATATTCATTCTGCCGACTTCTTTGACAAAAGAGCGGTGCAATCTTTCCAAGTTGCCTTGTTTCCAAGAATCTCCTGATTTTTGACCGCACTTATCGAAATCAATAAGCCAACATTTTTGTTCATTTTCGAGTTGTTGAACGAGAATATTATGGGCGTTAAGATCTGTATGACAAATTTGCAAATCATGCAACTGACGAATTAATTTACCAATAGCTTGCCAGATGTCATTCGGCAATTGTTGGGTTTGTAAAAGAGTGGTCAGATCTTGGGCATTTTCGATCTTTTCAATTAAGATATCCGCTTGATAGCAAATACCTAATTTGCCTTTTTTGACTCGCGCAGCGATCGGTTTTGGCACAGCAACGCCTGCTTGATGGAGTTGATTTAAAAGCTGAAATTCTGCCACGCTACGTGTTTCAGTAAATGATTGAAAACGATAGCGATCTTTGTTGAATTTGCCCCATAAACCACCGCGATAATAATGACGAAGGGCAGAGTTTACACCAAACAGATCTTTTGTATTCAGGAAGTAGGTTGTGCCGCGTCCTTTGGCTGAACCGGTAATACGTTGTTGTTTTTCCCAAAAAGCCGATTCAAAAAATGAAGCGGGCTCTGTTGGTTTTTCCGTGAGATTAAAAAGAAAGAATTGATTATCTTGTTGGAATTCAAGCATTTTAGTTGAACCGAATTATAGAAAATGCCCTCATTCTACTTTAAATACGCTGATTTTCTAGCATTACAAGCTTTTCATCTTATTTTATGTCAAAGTTGTGAAGCAGATCACATCAGTAGTGAGATATCTGTATTTTGTTAATTCGTAAAATTTTCGCAGAATGTTACCGCTTGCAGTGTGATTTTATGTTATAAAATGAATAGAAGTGAAAAGCACTACTTTACATATTTATGTTGTTAGGTTACACTTTTTCCAGAAATTATTTTGATGACTCTCTATTTAATATGAGGAAATTAGCTATGAAAAAACCTCTATTTACTGTTTTAGCACTTTTTTGTATTGGTTCAGCTACGGCGTATATTCGTTCAACAATAGAGAATCAGACTTTTCATCCTAACGGTAATATAAAATCGGAGGTGGTTGAAATAAATGGCGTCAAAACGACTAAATATTATGATGAATCAGGAACACTTATCTCGCAAGGCGAATTAAAAAATGGCGTAGAGAAAGGAATGTGGAAATATTTTGATAAAGATGGTAACGTTATCTTTACTAAGCACTATGTGAACGGGCATATTGTTGCGGAAGGATTAGGTCCTAAAAAGTAGCAATCTAGATAAATAAAAGGGCGAATTAAATAAATTCGCCCTTTGTTTTCATTAAATTATTTTGGGTTAATAGACGGAAATTAAATGCGCGAGGAATTCAAATGTCCCATTCTCCACTTTTTACCTCTCCCCCTAAATCACTTTGTATTTTGCGTTTGTCTGCGGTGGGTGATGTTTGCCATGCACTTGCTGTGGTGCAGCATATTCAACGTTATTGGCCACAAACGAAATTAACGTGGATTGTGGGGAAAACAGAAATGGGCCTGCTTTCTGGCATTGAAGGCGTGGAACTGGTTCCTTACGATAAAAAGAGCGGTTGGAAAGGCGTGTGGAATTTATGGATGTTTTTGAAAAATAATAAATTTGATGCGCTTTTGAATATGCAGACGGCATTTCGTGCTTCTATTATCTCTCTTGGTATTCAAGCGAAATATAAAATTGGATTTGGCAAAAAACGTTCTCGAGAAGGGCAGTGGTTGTTTGTGAATCGTCGTATTCAAGATCCTGAAACGCCTCATGTGCTAGATGGTTTTATGGCTTTTGCAGATTATCTTGGTGTACCACCGGCAGAAATGCTTTCTTGGCAATTGGCAATTTCTGATTCAGATCGAGAATATGCCAAACAGTTTATTGATCCTACACGTAAAAATCTGATTATTTCTCCTTGCTCTAGTAAAGCCGAGAAAGATTGGTTGGTGGAGCGTTATGCGGAAGTGGCAAATATTGCTCATCAACATAATGTGAATGTAATTTTTTGCAGCTCACCGGCAAAACGCGAATTAGAAATGGTGAAAAAAATTACCGCACTTTGTGATTTTCAACCAGTTGATGCTTCAGGAAAAACCAGTTTAAAACAACTTGCCGCATTAATTCATCAAGCAAATTTGGTGATTTCGCCTGATTCTGGTCCAGCTCATATCGCCACTACTCAAGGTACGCCAGTGATTGGATTGTATGCTTATCACAACCCATTGCGCACCGCACCTTATCATAATCTGGATAATGTGGTATCGGTATATGAAGAAAATGTGCAAAAAGAACAAGGAGAAACTTCAAGCGAATTACCTTGGGCGACCAAATTAAAAGGTAAAAATTTAATGGCTGAAATTCAGGTAGAGCAAGTGGTGGCTCAGATGAGAGCTTTGAATTTATTTTAAAGTGCGGTCAATTTTAGAGATAAAAAAAAGCCCTCAAATGAGGGCTAAAAGAATCATAAAGTTCCTTGCGAATTATTCGCCTTTTTGTGCGTTGTAAGCTTCTAATGCACGAAGAGAGTAGGTGTAAGCTGCACCTGCATTTAATGCGATAGACATCGCTAATGCTGCTGCCACTTCTTCTTCAGTTGCACCTGCTTTCACTGCTTCATCAGCATGCACGCCAATGCAGCTTTCACAACGTGTTGTTACTGCAACGGCTAATGCAATTAATTCACGGGTTTTGGCATCTAATACGTTACCTTCTGCCGCCGCCGCACCTAATGCGCCATAAGCTTGTAACATTTTAGGGTATTTTTTACCTAATGCACCGAATGATTTTTTAACGTGTGCTACATCATTTTTCCAATCTGCAAACATTGTTTTTCTCCTTAAATTTAGTACAAATTTCGAGAGGAATTATAAGCAGATTAGCGTATGATACTTGTCAAATTGTCTTAACTTTTAGACGGAAAATCTCACAATGGATTATTTAGATAAATTAACACAGCTGGCGCAAGTGCGAGGGGAAATCAATATTCGCTGCTTGTTTCAAGGGGATTGGCAAGTTGAACATCAGCCAGATGCGGCGGAATATCAAGGTTTATTTCATTTAATCGAGCAAGGTGAGTGCTGGGTAACCTTTGCGGGAAAACAGTTTCATTTGAAGAAAGGCGATCTCTTTTTTCTCCCTCAAAATCGACCGCACTTTTTGGGCAATTCTCAACAAAAAAGAGAGAATAGCCTACAGAAAGAGCAATCAAATGCACTTTTTAATGTCCATCAAATAGGTGCAGGTACGCCCGATCTGAAGATGTTTTGTGGGACATTTTATTACCAAAAACCGTCATTATTAATTGATTCATTGCCAGACTATTTACATCTTTCGTTACAAAATACGCCTGTACAGCCCTTGGTTTCACTTTTTTTACAAGAAGCCGAGAAACCGGAGCAAGGCACAAAATCGGTGATTGATGCATTATCAAACGTATTGTTTATTTATATTTTGCGTCATGCTCAGCAAATAGGTTTGCTCAATCAAGGCTTATTAGCCGCGTTGCAGGATAAAAGGCTGAATCAAGTCCTTGAAAAAATCCTGTTTTCACCTCAATTAGATTGGAATATTGAGCAATTAGCAGAGTTGGCATCCATGTCTCGTGCGACCTTTATGCGGATCTTTCAACAGCAATTAGGGATGCCTCCAGGAAAATTTCTCACACAAGTGCGGTTAGAAATGGCGGCCGTTTTATTGAAAAATACGCAAAAGACTATTTTAGCGATTGCTCTTGAAGTGGGGTATCAATCAGAAGCACATTTTAGTAAGGCGTTTAAAGCAATTTATGGGCTTTCACCGAGCCAATTTCGCAAAACCTAGCCCATCGTTTAAAACTTGCGTTATAATGACCGCACTTTAGGCGGCTCTGTCGCCTTTAATTTTTTAAGGTATTGTTATGTTTAATAAAATATTTTCATGGTTTGAAAACCGTTTAAATCCTTATCCGGAAAGCAATCCAACGACGCCTGAAAAAGGCTTGTTCCGTTTTATTTGGTCAAGCATTGATGGCATGAAAGGCTGGATCTTTTTACTCGCGGTATTGACGGTCGGTACTGGGGTGATGGAAGCCTTACTTTTCCAATTCATGGGCTTATTAGTGGATTGGCTGGGGGCTTATTCACCAACTACACTTTGGCAAGAAAAAGGGCATTTGCTTGCTGGCATGGCTGCCTTACTTATTTTCAGTATTGTATGGTCATTTGTGGGCGTGAATGTGCGCTTACAAACGCTACAAGGGGTGTTTCCAATGCGTTTGCGTTGGAATTTCCACCGTTTGATGCTAGGCCAAAGCTTAAGTTTCTATCAAGATGAATTTGCAGGTCGTGTATCGGCGAAAGTGATGCAAACCGCCCTTGCGGTGCGAGATACAGTGATGACCATTGCGGATATGTTGGTGTATGTTGCCGTCTATTTTATTACTTCAGGTTTGGTGCTTGCGGCTTTAGATACCTGGTTTTTAGTGCCGTTTTTCTTATGGATTGTGGCATTTGTGACTATTTTACGTCTGCTTATTCCTCGTTTAGCGAAAACTGCACAACGACAGGCTGATGCGCGATCTCTAATGACAGGGCGTATTACGGATGCTTACTCAAATATTGCAACGGTGAAACTATTTTCACATGATGCGAGAGAAGCGAATTATGCAAAACGTTCCATGGAAGAATTTATGGTCACCGTGCATGCACAGATGCGTTTGGCGAGTTCATTAGATACCTTAACTTACGCAACCAATATTTTCTTAACGTTAAGTACCGCGATTTTAGGCGTGGTGTTGTGGCAAAACGGCCAAGTCGGTGTGGGAGCAGTGGCTACTGCAACCGCGATGGCGTTACGTGTAAATGGTCTTTCTCGTTGGATTATGTGGGAATCTGCTCGTTTATTTGAAAATATCGGGACAGTGAATGATGGTATGGCAACGCTAACCAAACCGCATACCATTGTTGATAAGCCAAATTGTGTTGCATTAGAAGTAAAACAAGGTGAGATCAAATTTAACAATGTTTCGTTTGCCTATGATCCGAATAAACCATTACTTAGCCATTTTAATCTCACCATCAAACCGGGTGAAAAAGTGGGCTTAATTGGTCGTTCCGGTGCGGGCAAATCAACCATTGTGAATTTACTTCTACGTTTCTACGAAGCGCAAGAAGGTTCAATTACCATTGATGGTCAAAATGTTTTAGATGTAAGCCAAGAAAGCCTTCGTAGTCAGATTGGTCTTGTAACACAAGATACCTCGCTTTTACATCGTTCTGTTCGCGATAACATCATTTATGGTCGCCCAACTGCGACGGACGAAGAAATGATCAATGCGGCTAAACGTGCGGAAGCAGCCGATTTCATTCCTTATCTCAGCGATGCTCAAGGCAGAAAAGGCTATGATGCTCATGTTGGTGAACGTGGGGTAAAACTGTCAGGTGGCCAACGCCAACGTATTGCCATTGCGCGTGTAATGTTAAAAGATGCGCCAATTTTACTGTTGGATGAAGCGACCAGTGCGCTAGACTCTGAAGTGGAAGTGGCGATCCAAGAAAGTCTCGACAAAATGATGGAAAATAAAACGGTTATTGCCATCGCTCACCGTTTATCCACTATTGCAGCAATGGATCGTTTAATCGTGTTAGATAAAGGGCAAATTGTCGAGCAAGGGACTCACGCAGAGTTGCTCGAACAAAATGGCCTTTATGCTCGCCTTTGGAAACATCAAAGTGGCGGCTTCTTGAGTGAGCATGCTGAGTAAAACATAGGAAAAATGACCGCACTTTGCAAAGGTGTAAATCTTAAGAAAGTTTAGATAGAGATTGAACTTTTCTCATAATTAGTGCGAATTTCCTTTGACTATTTTATTGACAACAGGTAATATTCGCACCCTATGCAAAAGGTAAAACTACCCCTAACCGTTGATCCGGTTAAAGACGCTCAACAAAGAATTGATTATGATGGTTATTATACCGCTAGTCAGTTAGTGCGTTTAGCTGAATCTACGGGGAAAGTGCTCAGCGATGCACAGGTAACATTATCGTTTTATATTGATCCACAAAAATTAGTGGTGATGAAAGGGCAAGTACAGGTTGATGTCGAATTAGACTGTCAACGTTGTGGCGAACCATTCAAACAAACATTGGAATGTCATTTTATGTATAGTCCAGTGGCTAATTGGGATCAGGCTGATGACTTGCCGGAAATTTATGAGCCAATCGAATTTAATGAGTTTGGTGAAATAGATTTACTTGGTGCAGTGGAAGACGAACTTATTTTAGCTCTACCGCTTGTTCCAATGCATTCATCTGAACACTGTGAAGTGTCCGCGCACGAACAGGTTTTTGGCGAATTGCCTGAAGAATTGGCAAAAAAACCGAACCCGTTCGCTGTATTAGCTAATTTAAAGCAAAAGTAAATTAAATTTAGGAGTATAGCCAATGGCTGTTCAACAAAACAAAAAATCTCGTTCACGTCGTGATATGCGTCGTTCACACGATGCATTAACTACTGCTGCAGTATCAGTGGATAAAGCAAGCGGTGAAACTCACTTACGCCACCACGTAACTGCTGACGGTTACTATCGTGGTCGCAAAGTGATCAATAAGTAATTTTACTTATAAGGTATTCACTTGAACCGTCTAACCTTAGCGTTAGATGTGATGGGCGGGGACATTGGTCCCCGTATTACTATCCCCGCATCTCTTTCAGCGTTGGAAGCAGATCCAATGCTCTCTTTAGTGCTGTTTGGCGATAGCCAACAAATTTCCCCCTTACTGGAAAATGCACCTTCTTCTCTTTTAGAACGTATTCAAATTCATCATTGCACTAAGACTATTGATAACAATCAAGGTATTTCTCATGCATTGCGTCATAGCAAAGGTACGTCGATGCGTTTAGCTATTGAAATGGTTCAGAAAGGTGAGGCGCAAGGTTGTGTCAGCGCAGGGAATACGGGCGCATTGATGGGATTGTCAAAGGTACTCTTACAGCCTTTAGAGGGGATTCAACGCCCAGCGTTGGTATCCTTATTACCGTCGATGACGGGTGATAAAACCGTGATGTTAGATTTAGGCGCAAACGTAGAATGTTCTGCTCAAAATCTTTATGAATTTGCCGTCATGGGCTCGATCTTTGCCGAAAACCGATTGAACTTAGTTTATCCACGCATTGCCTTACTCAACATCGGCGTGGAAGAAATTAAAGGGCATCAATCCATTCGTGAGGCCGCGAATTTATTAGAAAAATCGACCGCACTTAATTATACCGGCTTTATTGAAGGTGACCTTTTATTAAATGGTGTGGCTGATGTGATCGTGAGTGATGGGTTTTCGGGAAATATTGCATTAAAAACCCTTGAAGGGGCAGCTAAGAATCTGTTATCTCTTCTAAAAGGAAAAGAAAAACAGCCTATTTTTAAATCATTTGCCAAATTTATCCTGCGTTTTTTCTTTAAGGATGCTTATCATCGCTTGAAACGCATTAACCCAGATGAATATAATGGGGCATCTTTACTCGGATTAACGGCTGTTGTGGTGAAAAGTCATGGCAGCGCAAATGTGGATGCATTTGCTCGTGCAATTGCGGATGCAGCTTTACAAGCTCGTTTGCAAATTCCACAAAAAATCTTGGCAGGTTTACAACGTTATTAATTAATAAGTTTTGATATTATGAATAGTAGAATTTTATCCACCGGTAGCTATTTGCCGAGCCATATTCGTACCAATGCGGATTTGGAAAAAATGGTTGATACTTCAGATGAATGGATCGTGACACGTTCAGGTATTCGTGAGCGTCGTATTGCAGCAGCAGATGAAACTGTCGCAACAATGGGATGTGAAGCAGCCAAAAAAGCACTTGAAATGGCCAATCTTGATCCTCAAGAAATTGAATTGATCATCGTTGCGACAACCAGTGGTTCTCACGCTTATCCAAGTTCAGCTTGCCAAGTTCAAGGTTTATTAGGCATTGAAGATGCGATTTCTTTTGACTTAGCGGCGGCTTGTACCGGTTTTGTTTATGCTTTAGGTGTAGCGGATAAATTTATTCGTTCAGGTAGCGTGAAAAAAGCCCTTGTGATTGGTGCAGATCTTAACTCACGTAAATTAAATGAAACCGATCGTAGCACTGTTGTGTTATTTGGCGATGGTGCCGGTGCGGTGATCTTAGAAGCATCAGAGCAAGAAGGCATTATTTCAACGCATTTACATGCATCGCCAGATAACAATGCGGCATTACTACTTCCACAAGCTGAGCGTGGCGTGGAGAAATCTGGCTATATTGAAATGCAAGGTAATGAGACCTTTAAATTAGCGGTACGTGAGCTTTCTAATGTGGTGGAAGAAACCCTTTCTACCAATAATCTCCAAAAAACAGATATCGACTGGCTTGTGCCGCATCAAGCGAATTTACGTATTATTACGGCGACAGCAAAAAAATTAGAGATGGATATGTCGCAAGTAGTAGTAACGCTTGATCGTACAGCCAATACCAGTGCGGCGACTGTGCCAACGGCTTTAGATGAAGCGGTGCGTGATGGCCGAATTCAACGCGGTCAATTGCTTCTACTCGAAGCTTTTGGCGGTGGTTGGACTTGGGGTTCAGCATTGGTGCGATTCTAATTAATTTGTTAGAATCCCGACAGAATTTTAAAAGTGCGGTTAAATTTGACCGCACTTTCAACATTTAAACGATGAAGAAATAGGAAGAAAACATGAAAAAATTCGCAATGGTTTTTCCAGGACAAGGTTCTCAAGCTGTTGGCATGTTAGCTGATCTTGCTAACGAATATCCGGTAGTCACGGAGACTTTTAAACAAGCATCTGAAGCGCTTGGCTATGATTTATGGAACTTGGTTCAACAAGGTCCAGCAGAAGAATTAAATAAAACTTGGCAAACTCAGCCGGCATTATTAGCGGCATCCGTTGCGATCTTCCGTGTATGGCAAGAAAAATACCCACAATTACAACCAAGCGTGATGGCAGGCCACAGTTTAGGTGAATATTCAGCATTAGTTTGTGCAGGTGTCATTGATTTTAAAGATGCGATTAAATTAGTGGAATTACGCGGTAAATTAATGCAACAAGCGGTACCGGAAGGTACAGGTGCAATGTATGCGATTATTGGTTTAAATAATGAAGCGATTATCAATGCATGTAAACAAGCAGAGCAAGGCGAAGTGGTTTCTGCAGTAAACTTTAACTCACCAGGCCAAGTAGTCATTGCTGGAGCGAAAGAGGCAGTAGAACGTGCAGCTGCATTATGTAAAGAAGCGGGGGCAAAACGTGCTTTACCATTAGCGGTAAGCGTGCCTTCACATTGTGCATTAATGAAACCTGCAGCAGAACAATTAGCTGTAACACTTGAAGGTATTACGCTTAATGCGCCAGCAACACCAGTATTAAACAACGTAGATGTCAAAGCGGAAACAGAAAGTGCAGAAATTCGTACCGCACTTATTCGTCAATTATATAGCCCAGTTCGTTGGACAGAAACTGTTGAGAAAATGGCGCAAGATGGCGTAGAAGTTTTAGTTGAAATCGGCCCAGGTAAAGTATTAAACGGTTTAACAAAACGTATCGTGGCAGAATTACAAGCAACATCAGTAAACGATGTGGCATCATTAGATGCTGTTGAAGCATTATTAGCATAAAAGGGGATTAAAAATGCAAAATAAAATCGCATTAGTGACAGGTGCAACACGTGGTATTGGCCGTGCAATTGCAGAAGAATTAGCATCAAAAGGTGCATTTGTAATTGGTACCGCAACCTCTGAAAAAGGTGCTGATACTATTTCAGCTTACCTTGGCGATAAAGGTAAAGGTTTAGTATTAAATGTGGCAGACAAAGAAAGTATTGATGCCGTATTAGAACAAATTAAAGAACAATTCGGTGATATTGATATCCTCGTGAATAACGCTGGTATCACACGCGATAACTTATTAATGCGTATGAAAGATGAAGAATGGTTCGATATTATGCAAACCAACTTAACTTCTGTATTCCATCTTTCTAAAGCGATGTTACGTTCCATGATGAAAAAACGTTTCGGTCGTATCATTACTATTGGTTCAGTGGTGGGCTCAATGGGTAATCCGGGTCAATCTAACTACTGTGCCGCAAAAGCCGGCTTAATTGGTTTTTCTAAAGGCTTAGCGAAAGAAGTGGCATCACGTGGCATTACTGTAAACGTTGTGGCTCCAGGCTTTATCGCAACAGATATGACAGAAGTGCTTACTGAAGAACAAAAAGCGGGTATTCTTGGTAATGTCCCAGCTGGTCGTTTAGGTGAGCCAAAAGATATCGCAAAAGCGGTGGCGTTTTTAGCTTCTGACGATGCGGCTTATATTACGGGTACTACATTGCATGTGAATGGCGGCTTATATATGAGCTAACCCTTTATGGGATATATATCTGGGATTTTGTCTATAAAATATAGCAAAGCAGTTTAGTTAATGATAAAATCCCAGTCGCAATGTAACTTTTTCTCTGTATGTGTTTTTACATTGCCTGTTTTTTGTGGTGCGACCACCTAAGAAATAGTTGCAACTTTATCAAAAATGCATACACTAACCGCTCGTAAATGAGTTAAAACAACAATAGGAAAAACAAATGAGTATTGAAGAACGCGTGAAAAAAATCATCGTTGAACAATTAGGTGTTAAAGAAGAAGACGTAAAACCAGAAGCTTCTTTCGTTGAAGATTTAGGTGCGGATTCTTTAGATACAGTTGAATTAGTAATGGCTTTAGAAGAAGAATTCGATATCGAAATTCCTGATGAAGAAGCTGAAAAAATCACAACTGTTCAGTCTGCGATTGACTACGTTCAAAACAATCAGTAATTTTTAAGTTGGGCGATCTTTTAGGTCGCCTAATTTTTTTCTTTAAATTCCTTTTCTAAATTCTTTATCTTCAAATAAAACAAGATATATCTAAATCTCTTAAATTTCTGACCGCACTTTCCTTTATTTAATCTTTCTCAGATTTGCTTTTATTGTTTGGTTCTCCTATTTTTTGATTTAAAACAAAATTTACCCTAAAAATACTTATTATGAGTTAATTTTAGTGCTAATATTTGGTCCAAATTTTTTTCTAATTAACCATAAAATGATTCGGAGTATCTTATGGATTTTCTAATGAACCTAGGTGAAGGTAGCCAGTTTGCTATTCAGCTTGCTATTGTTCTTATCTGTTTGTTTTACGGGGCAAAAAAAGGTGGTATCGCACTGGGTATGCTCGGTGGAGTAGGCTTAATTGTTCTTGTTTTCGGCTTTGGTATTGAACCAGGTAAGCCAGCTATCGATGTTATGTTAACTATCCTTGCGGTGGTGGTCACATCGGCAACATTACAAGCCAGTGGTGGTTTAGATGTAATGTTACAAATTGCGGAGAAAATGCTTCGTCGTAACCCGAAATATGTCAGTATTTTGGCTCCGTTTGTAACCTGTTTCTTAACCATTTTATGTGGTACAGGTCACGTAGTTTATACCATGTTACCAATCATCTATGATATTGCGATCAAAAATGATATTCGTCCTGAACGTCCAATGGCGGCAAGTTCAATTGCCTCTCAAATGGGTATCATCGCGTCACCAGTTTCTGTAGCAGTAGTGACTTTAACCACATTCTTAGTGAATGCTAAAACCCCATTAACAGGTTTTGATGGCTATTTAGATTTATTAAAAATTACTGTGCCTTCAACCCTTTGTGGTGTATTAGCTATCGGTATTTTCAGCTGGTTCCGTGGTAAAGATTTAGATAAAGACCCAGAATTCCAAGAGAAATTAAAAGATCCCGAATTCAAAAAATATGTTTATGGTGATAGCACATCATTGTTAGACAAAAAATTGCCACAATCTAGCTGGAATGCGATGTGGATCTTCTTTGGTGCGATTTTAGTGGTAGCGCTATTAGGTTACTTTAAAGATTTACGCCCAGCCTTTGAAAAATCAGCACCAGCTCAAGTGGTTGAAATCGTTTCTGCTGATAAAGCTGTGAAAACCTTTAATGTTAAAGACGGTAAAATCGTTGCGTTAGCAAAAGACGGTACATTAGTGCTTGATGTTAAAGACAGTAAAGCAAAAGCAAAAACAGCCTATAACAACGTCGCGATTTATAACGATAAAGGTGAAGTTGCTCAAACAATTACCGCTCAAGATAACAGTGTTGTGATCACAGCGGGAGATAAAACCGAAACTATCGATAATGCTGCAATCGTATTAAAAGATACGGCGAAGAAAAAAGTGAATTTAAGTATGGTTCACGTTATTCAAATCTTCATGTTATTAGCGGGTGCATTAATTGTTATCTTTACAAAAACTGATACAGGCAAAATCAGTAAAAATGAAATTTTCCGTTCAGGTATGATTGCGTTGGTGGCTGTATTCGGGATTTCTTGGATGGCAGAAACCATGTTTACCGTTCATACACCAATGATGAAAGCGGCACTTGGTGATGTGGTAAAAGCGCATCCTTGGACTTACGCATTAATGTTGTTATTAATTTCTAAATTCGTAAATTCACAAGCCGCAGCGTTAGTTGCATTCGTTCCGCTTGCTTTAGGTATCGGTGTGGATCCAGCTATTGTCTTGGCCTTTGCTTCAGCTTGTTACGGTTACTACATTTTACCTACTTACCCGAGCGACCTTGCGGCAATCCAATTCGACCGTTCAGGTACAACCCACATTGGTAAGTTTGTAATTAACCACAGCTTTATTTTACCGGGCTTAATCGGTGTAATCACTTCATGTATATTTGGCTACATTTTCACAAGCTTGTTTGGTTATCTATAATTAACTGATAAAAGAAAAGGCTATTCGTTTGAATGGCCTTTTTTGTTTGTAAAGTGCGGTTAAATTTTAGGATGTTTTATCTCGATACTCTATTTGACTTCATCATTCATTAAAATCCCTCAAAAACTGACCGCACTTTTGTGCTTCTTAAAATAAATTCCCGCTAAAGGTTGAAACATAGGGGGATTTATTGCGATAATCTTCATTATTTTTTGGGTGATCTTTCGGGCTGCCATTTTTTCAGGTGGCCAGTTTTTATTAGGAAAGATTAATTTGAACATTATTTAAGTTAGAAGAATAACAATGGCTGAAAAACGTAATATTTTTTTAGTAGGTCCAATGGGCGCGGGTAAAAGCACCATTGGCCGTCAGCTTGCGCAACAATTGAATATGGATTTTGTCGATTCAGATGCAGTAATTGAGGAACGAGCGGGAGCAGACATTAGCTGGATTTTTGATTTAGAAGGCGAAGAAGGCTTTCGTAAGCGTGAAGAACGTATTATCAATGAATTAACTCAATTACAGGGCGTCGTGCTTTCCACAGGTGGTGGAGCAGTGATGTCAAAAGAGAGTCGTAATTATCTTTCTGCTCGTGGTATTGTCATTTATTTAGAAACCACGGTAGATAAGCAATATCAACGTACACAACGTGATAAAAAGCGCCCATTATTACAAGGGGCTGATGACCCACGTCAAGTGCTTGAAGATTTAGCTAAAGTGCGTAATCCGTTATACGAAGAAATTGCGGATATTACTTTGCCAACAGATGAGCAAAATGCCAAAGTAATGGTTAATCAAATTGTTGATTTAATTGATAATCTAAACGGCTTAAACGGTTCACTCTAAGGATTAAAAATGTTGTGCGTAAATGTTGAATTAAAAGAACGTCGTTATCCCATTTATATTGGCGAAGGTTTATTAAAAGATGAAACCTGTTATCCGCTGAAGAAAGGGGATAAAGTGATGATCGTGACTAATCCAACCGTCGCACAATATTATCTTGAAACCGTTACACAAACCTTAGAAAAAATCGGCTGTCAGGTTGAATCGGTATTATTGCCTGATGGCGAAAAATACAAAACGCTCGATTCTTTAAACCTCATTTTTACCGCACTTTTAAAGCATAATCATGGGCGAGATACCACCATTATTGCATTAGGTGGTGGTGTGATTGGTGATGTGGCAGGTTTTGCTGCAGCAAGCTATCAGCGTGGCGTGCGTTTTATTCAAATTCCTACCACATTATTAGCCCAAGTGGATTCTTCTGTTGGTGGCAAAACAGCCGTTAATCATGAATTGGGCAAAAATATGATTGGGGCATTTTATCAACCTTCTACGGTGATCATTGACACCCTTACACTCAATACCTTGCCAAAACGTGAAGTGAATGCGGGACTTGCGGAAGTCATTAAATATGGGGCGATTTTAGATTATATCTTTTTTGAATGGCTTGAAGTACATATTGATGAATTAGTTGCGTTAAATCAACATTCACTGCAGCATTGCATTGCGCGTTGTTGCCAAATCAAAGCGGATGTTGTTGCGCGTGATGAAACTGAAAAAGGTGATCGTGCATTACTAAATCTCGGCCATACTTTTGGGCATGCGATCGAAACACATTTAGGTTACGGAAACTGGTTACATGGTGAAGCTGTTGCAGCAGGAACTATGATGGCTGCGGTGTTATCTGAACAATTAGGCGATCTTTCTTTTGAAGATGTTGCACGTTTAGAAAAACTTTTAGCGCGTGCTAATTTGCCGACCGTTTCGCCTGATACCATGCAACCAGACGATTATTTACCGCATATGATGCGAGATAAAAAAGTGTTGGCAGGCAAGTTACGTCTAGTGTTGCTAAAAGCCCTTGGTCAAGCCTACGTGGCGACTGATACTGACAAATCTCTTGTGCTAAACGCGATTGAGCGTTGCACACAACATGACTAACTGTCATTGCTCTCATGTTGCGTCCGAAAAATAACAAAACGAAACCTCGAATTAAACACCGCCCGTTTTTAAAATGGGCGGGTGGTAAATTTCGTTTAACGGACGATCTCAACCGAGTCTTTCCAAAAAGAAAACAGTGTTTGATTGAACCCTTTGTTGGCGCGGGTGCTGTTTTTTTGAATTCCCATTTTGAACGTTATATTTTGGCAGATATTAATCCTGATTTGATTAACTTGTTTAATATCGTCAAAGACAATGTGGATGCCTATATTGAGGCTTGTAAGCCAATTTTCTTTGCAGAGAATGCCAATACAGCCGACTATTATTACGCACAGCGTGAAGCCTTTAATCAATCCACCGATCCTTTCGAGCGTTCGGTGTTGTTCCTTTATTTGAATCGTTTTGGGTTTAACGGATTATGCCGTTATAACAGTAAAAATGAGTTTAATGTACCCTTTGGGGCTTATAAAACCCATTATTTCCCTGAAGATGAATTGCGCTATTTTGCTCATAAGGCACAAAGTGCGGTCTTTTTATGTGCTGATTTTCAACAAACGTTTGAATTAGCGGATAAGCATAGCGTGATCTACTGTGATCCGCCTTATGCACCGCTTCCGCAAGATACTAATTTTACTGGATATGCGGGGAATGCTTTTGGTCTTGAGCATCAAAAGAATTTAGCGGAATGTGCAAAGAAAGCACAAAAAGAAAAGCAAATTTCCGTCGTGATTTCTAACCACGATACGAAATTTACACGTGAGATTTATAAAGGGGCAAAATTCAAACGCGTTAAAGTACAGCGCTCGATCAGTCAATCTTCAGAAAAACGAGTCAAAGTAAAAGAATTAATCGCTATCTTTAAAGGTTAGTTTAGCAGGTTAATTCCGGGTTGATTTTAATCTCAAATCCTTTTACTTCGGGATAAGTCGGTTGAATTGCAGTGAGTAATTCGCGTTGGCGAAATAAAATTCCTTGGCGAACGACCGCGCTTTTGACTTCGATAAAGAGTTTCCCATCTGTGATGGAGCCTAACCGGAAGAGTCCTTTAAATTCTCGAGGGAAAAGACGGCTGATGTTTTGATTCAGTTCATTCAACATTAACCCTTTCTGCATGATTTTGGCAAATTGTGATCCTTCTAGCACATCAATAATATTCATGGCTTTTTGATAACGCTCATGCTTGTTTTCCACAAAAATACCCCAATAATGACTTTACGTTGAATTTCCGATACAATACACACAAATTTTGTCAGAGACAATAAGATGATGAAATCAAACAAAGGTAAAACAAATTTCTGGTCGCAGTTGCTGTTAAGCATGATTGCGATTTTTGCTTTACCTGTTGCTCAGGGATTGGAGGCTCAGCCTTCATCAAATATGAGTGGCGAAAATTACCAAACATCATCTGAACAACATATGTTGATTGCGGTGCGTGAAATTCGTCAAGCATTGCAGGTTCAACCTCAGCCAGCAAATCACAAAACCCATTCCAATCAAAAACACGAAAAAATTCAACCGCACTTTATCGCGGCGGAATTTCCTGTTTTTGCCCCTATTCGTGCCGGCCCAGCCATCATTTAATTTTCTTTTTATTTTTGAACGAACCGATTTTTTAATCGGATGATCCTTTTTATTTTTTATTTGAAAGAGAAATTATGAGTTTTTTAACAAAAATTTTTGGTAGCCGTAACGACCGTATTTTACGTAAATTAAGAAAACAAGTTGCGAAAATCAACAAAATGGAGCCGGCTTTTGAAGCATTAAGTGATGATGAATTAAGAGCAAAAACTGACGAGTTCCGTAGCCGTTTAGCTAACGGTGAAACCTTACAACAACTTTTACCTGAAGCGTTTGCTACCGTGCGTGAAGCGGGTAAACGTGTACTCGGTATGCGTCATTTCGATGTGCAATTAATTGGTGGTATGGTGTTAACAAACCGTTGTATCGCTGAGATGCGTACGGGTGAAGGTAAAACCTTAACCGCAACCTTGCCTTGTTATTTGATGGCGTTAGAAGGTAAAGGCGTACATGTTGTGACAGTGAATGATTACTTAGCACGTCGTGATGCGGATACCAACCGTCCGTTATTTGAATTCTTAGGTATGACTGTTGGGGTGAATATCCCTGGCTTACCGCCTGAAGCAAAACGTGAAGCTTATGCGGCTGATATTACATACGCGACAAACAGCGAATTAGGTTTCGATTACCTTCGTGATAACTTAGCGCATTCTAAAGAAGAGCGTTTCCAACGTCATTTAGGTTATGCGTTAGTGGATGAGGTGGACTCAATCTTAATCGATGAAGCACGTACGCCGTTGATTATTTCAGGTCATGCGGAAGACAGTTCAGAGCTTTATATTGCGGTAAATAAATTAATTCCGAATTTAGTTAAGCAAGAAAAAGAAGACACCGAAGAATATACCGGTGAAGGCGATTACACCTTAGATCTTAAAACCAAACAGGCGTATTTGACTGAGCGTGGTCAAGAAAAAGTAGAGAATTGGTTAATCGAACAAGGTTTAATGCCTGAAGGTGATTCACTTTATTCACCTGCGCGTATTGTATTGTTACACCATGTTATGGCGGCATTACGAGCAAACACCTTATTTGAGCGCGATGTAGACTATATCGTGAAAGATGGCGAGATCGTGATCGTCGATGAACACACTGGTCGTACAATGGCAGGTCGTCGTTGGTCTGATGGCTTACACCAAGCGATCGAAGCGAAAGAAGGGGTAGAAATTAAGAGCGAAAACCAAACTGTTGCCTCTATTTCTTACCAAAACTACTTCCGCCTTTATGACAAATTAGCGGGTATGACAGGTACAGCAGATACCGAAGCCTTTGAATTCCAACAAATCTATGGTTTAGAAACTGTCGTTATCCCAACCAACCGTCCAATGATTCGTGATGATCGTACGGACGTCATGTTTGAGAATGAAGAATACAAATTTAATGCGATTATTGAAGATATCAAAGACTGCGTTGCTCGCAATCAACCGGTTCTTGTGGGTACCGTATCAGTTGAAAAATCAGAAATGCTTTCTCAAGCGTTAGATAAAGCGGGCATCAAACACAATGTATTGAATGCAAAATTCCACGCACAAGAAGCGGAAATCGTTGCTGAAGCGGGGGCACCAGGTGCGGTAACCATTGCAACCAATATGGCAGGTCGTGGTACTGATATTATCCTGGGCGGTAACTGGAAAGCTCAAGTGGCAAAATTGGATAATCCAACACCAGAGCAAATTGAGGCAATCAAAGCTGAGTGGGAGAAAAATCACGAGATCGTAATGCAAGCCGGTGGTTTACATATTATCGGAACAGAGCGTCATGAATCCCGTCGTATTGATAACCAGTTGCGTGGTCGTTCAGGTCGTCAAGGTGACCCAGGTTCTTCACGTTTCTACCTTTCTTTAGAAGATGGCTTAATGCGTATTTATCTGAATGAAGGTAAATTGAATATGATGCGTAAAGCCTTCACTCAACCAGGCGAAGCGATGGAGTCTAAGCTTCTTGCTAAAGTGATCGCATCAGCGCAAGCGAAAGTAGAAGCGTTCCACTTTGATGGTCGTAAAAACTTGCTTGAATATGATGATGTAGCGAACGACCAACGTCATGCGATTTACGAACAACGTAATTACTTGCTCGATAATGATGATATTTCAGAGACTATTAAAGCAATCCGCAGCGATGTATTTAACGATGTGATTGACCAGTATATTCCACCGCAATCGTTGGAAGAACAATGGGATATTAAAGGCTTAGAAGAGCGTTTAGCGCAAGAGTTTGGCCTTGAGTTACCAATTGAACATTGGTTAGAAGAAAATAATAATCTTCACGAAGAAAACTTGCGTGAGCGCATTATTCAAGAAGCGGAAGATGAATACAAAGCGAAAGAAGCGCTTGCGGGTGAAGAAACCATGCGTCATTTCGAAAAAGGCGTGATGTTACAAACCCTTGATGAACTCTGGAAAGAGCACTTGGCTGCAATGGATTATTTACGTCAAGGTATCCATTTACGTGGTTATGCGCAAAAAGATCCAAAACAAGAGTACAAAAAAGAATCTTTCCGTATGTTTACTGAAATGTTAGATTCTTTAAAACATCATGTGATTACGACACTCACTCGTGTGAAAGTACGTACGCAGGAAGAGATGGAAGAAGCAGAACGTGCACGTCAAGCAATGGCTGAGCGTGAAGCTCAAACGCATCATCCTGTAGGTGAAAACACAGAGCAAGCTCGAAGCGAGGACTATTCAGATCGCCATATTGGACGTAATGAACCTTGTCCTTGTGGGTCAGGTAAAAAATACAAGCATTGTCACGGCAATAAAGCCCGATATGCTTAGTTAAGGAAAAGAGCGGTTAAATTTTTGCGTGTTTTAAAACACCGCTAAAAATGACCGCTCTTTCTACTTTTGAGATAAGGAAAAATGATGAGTAAGCCTATCATTCAAGTTGCGGCAGGGATTATTCGTAATGAATTTGGGCAGCTATATTTGACCCAGCGTTTAGAAGGGCAAGATTTTGCACAGGCATTAGAATTTCCAGGTGGTAAAGTTGATGCAGGTGAAACCCCTGAAGAAGCCTTAAAAAGAGAATTGGAAGAAGAGATTGGCATTCATATTTTAAATGCTGAACTGTACGAATGTTTTCAATTTGAATATCCAACCAAAATTTTAGATTTTAGTTTTTACTTGGTCACAGAATGGATCGGCGAGCCTTTTGGACGCGAAGGCCAGGAAGGCTTCTGGCTTGAACAAGGGGAGCTTGATGCAGGGCAATTCCCACCAGCCAATTTGAAGCTGATTCAGCGTTTAGTGGCTGAAAGTGTCAAATAACATTTAATCAAATTTATTTATTATGATTTCAAGTATTTTTCTGAGTTTATTTTTTATTGCGACGGTGATTTTTATCGTCAATTCGCACTATCGTTGGACATATTTTTTTGCGATTGCATTATTCGTTTTATTGTTTAGCTCAATGTTTGCGATAACTGGTCAATGGCAACGCGGATTGAATTTTGCGTCCGTGCTTTTTGTTGTGTTGATGCTATTCCATCGAATGAAAATTCATTACTACAAACAACCTTTACTCATTTCAGATTTTTGGCTCGTGACAGACTGGCGAAATTGGGAAACCCTTTTACATTATAAAGGGGCGATTTTCGGCGTGTTGGGGCTATTAGGCCTACTTGGCTATGCAGTCTTTGGCTGGTCAGATGCAGAAAGTGCCGCAACTGGATTTCGTGTATTTGCAGCAATACTCGCTGCAACGAGCTTTGGGTTAATGTGGCATTATTCTAAAGATCCAGATGCAACAAAAGTCTGGCTGGATTCATTGCCAGATGATGGCCGAGATGTCTTTTTAAACTTACCAATGTCTTGTCGTGGCGTATTCTTTAAAGTGCCAGAATTTGAAGGTAATAGCCAAAAATTTAAAGAAAAAATGACCGCACTTTTAAATGAAAAGGCTGAGAGTAAAACTGAAAGTGCAGAAAAACCCGACATTGTGGTTTGTTTACAAGAATCAACCTTGAATCCTCATCAATTTGATTTTGATGCGGAAACCATCCCGCCATTTTCGATGTTTAATAAGCAAGAAGATACCGCATTTGTGAGTCCATTGCGTGTACATACGGTGGGCGGCGCAACGTGGAAATCTGAATTTGCTTTCCTTGCAGGGGTGCCTTCAACTGATTTTGGTGCTTTAGCAAGTGGGGTGTTTTATTCTGTTGTCCCACACTTACAGACGGGTTTTATTAAAAACCTTCGTGAGCAAGGCTATTTTTGCGTGGCGTTATCGCCTTTTACGAAAGGTAACTACAACGCAAAACCTGCTTATGACCACTTTGGTTTTGATTTGATGTTGCAACCACAAGATTTAGGCTATCCCGCATCAATCAGCAAAAATCTTTGGCATATTAGCAGTGAAGAGATGATGTATTACACCAAACTGATTTTGCAGAAACAGCATCCATCATTGGAAAATGTACAACAGCCCATGTTTGTTTATGTGCTCACGATGAAAGAGCATGGCCCTTACAACACGAATATGCTAAACCATTTTAATTTGGCGAGTAAGCGTTTAGGAGGAAAAGCGATTTCTTGCTTGAACGATTATATTGATCGTATTGATAGCCTTAATGAGGCGATTGAAGGTTTAAATGATTATTTAAAATCGCGTGAAACACCTTATGTATTCGGTTATTTTGGTGATCACCAAGTCGCTTTTGATAATCAGCTTCCACCGAAAAAAGGTAATTTTGTAAATCCAGATTATGTGACTCAATTTGTGGTTAGAACTAATCGTAAAACTGACTTTGTTCAACAGCAAGATTTCTTAGATTTAGCCTTTGTTGGTGGCGTGTTACTTGATGTGGCAGGTTTATCACCGAAAGATGACTTTATGCGAGCAAATATCGCTATGCGTCAGTTAAGCCAAGGTAAGCTCGAAGATGCAGAGGATATGGATTTAGTGAATAGTTATCGAAATTATCTGTATCAAGATTTAAAAATTGCACAATAATAAAAAATCTCGGTTAACGCCGAGATTTTTTTATAAGCAAAATTTAACCGATAAGTCTGCCAATTTTACCCACACGTCTTGACCGTATTCTTGCTTGGTTGTGCGCTCAATATCTGCCAACTTTTGCAATATTTCAAAGAGCTTTTGATAGGTGAGTCGTTGTATTGCCGCTGTATAAAGAGGACGACGACTTTGCCAAATTTTGAGACGGTCAAAATCCGCTTTGAGTGTCTGTGTTGGTAATTCCGTTTTAAGAGATGGATTACGTTGCTGTGGTTTTGTTAATTCTAACAAGGTGAGCAGTTCACGTTGCAAAGTACGTAATAAAATGACAGGTTGCACATCTTCAGCTTGTAAACCTTGCAAAATTCGCTTTGAGCGATTAGCCTTGCCTGATAACAAAGCATTAATCCATTGGAAAGGGGTAAAGACTGAAGATTGCTCTACGACGGATTTAACGCGGTTATAAGTGAGTTTGTGATCAGGATAAAGCAAATCTAAAAGCTGTAACGCTTGTTTCAATGCCAGGAGATTATTTTCATAGCTGTAACAAAGTAGTTGAATGGCTTCCTCATCAGCTGATAATCCCATGTTTTTTGTACGATGCTTCACCCAACGAGAAAGCTGTTCTGAACTCGGCGTTTGGCAGTTCACGATCACAGATTGCGGATCAAGTTGATTTGCCTGAATAAACCACTCTTGTTTTTCGGCTACTTTAGACAATTTAGGCAAGGTGAGAACAAGCAAGCTATCTTCATTTAATCCACTGATAAATTGCTGAAGGTTTTTCTGTAAAAGTGCGGTCAAATTCTCGGGTAAATTAAGAATGAAAATTTGCTTATTAAAGAAGAGCCCCATAGATTGGCTGGCCTCAATTAAGGCAGGCCAGTCAGTATTAGTATCTATGATGATTTGATTTTTTTCATCAAAACCTTGAAGAAGGGCTGCTTGATGAATGAGATCTTCACTTTCACTGAGCAACAGGGGATCTGTCCCAACCAAAAAATAGACTTTCGCTAAATGGCTGTTCAGGTTAGAGGCTAGTTGCTCAGGAAAAATGCGGTTCATTATTTTCCTTGAACTTGATGTTGCAAGGCGGCCATTTTATTAATTAACTGGCGAGCCGCTTGTTCACGCATATCATTCCAAATCACATCGCGCTCAGCTGATTTTGCTAATGCAGCACGAGAGTTATCAAAGAAAGTGCGGTTGATTTTTGCAGAGATTGGATAGGTTTCCCCATTTGCTAAACGCACGCTAGCCTCAACATCAAGGGTCAGTACTTTTTCTGCTTCACGGCCTTGTTTAAAGACTGACGCCACTTTATCGCTCGAAGTCTGTTTATTTAAACGCAACACTGGCACACCTTGTTTTGCAGGAACAAGGTTTACGTTGTTGCTAAGCAGTTGCTTACGCATTGCCATTGACATTTCACTGTATGGGTCGCTACTTTCAAGGGCCATTGTTTTTAATTCCGCCGGAACAGCAGCACCATTATCGAAGTGCCAACCACAAGCAGTTAAAAAGGCAGTTGCCCCAACTAAGCAGATCGCTTTGATTGATTTCATCATAAAAATTACCTGTAAAATTCACCGCACTTTATTTTGTTTAAGAGCCGTTTATGCAACGCTTGGAATAAAATGCAGTTATTTTATGGATTATTGCGGTTTAACCACCACATTTAACAATTTACCTGGTACATAAATCACTTTCACGATTTGTGTATTGTCAGTAAATTTCTTCACATTTTCATCTGCAAATGCAACAGTTTTCACGGTTTCCTCATCCGCATCAGCTGCAACAGTCACTTTACCACGTACTTTACCGTTGACTTGCACCACGATAAGTTTTTCATCTTCTACCATCGCCGCTTCATCAGCTTTCACCCATTCTGCATGGTCGATGTTGCTTTCGTTGCCTAAAGCTTTCCATAACTCAAAGCAGATATGTGGTGTGATTGGGTAAAGCATACGCACGACTGCGCTTAATGCTTCTGCCATAACCGCACGATCTTGTTCGCTTTCTAATGGCGCACGAGTTAATTTATTCATTAACTCCATCACTGCCGCGATAGCGGTATTGAAAGTCTGACGACGACCAATGTCATCACTCACTTTCGCGATCGTTTTATGCACATCACGACGAAGAGCTTTTTGATCTGCAGAAAGTGCGGTCACATCTAAAGCGGTTTTTGCAGGATTTTGGCTGTATTCATACACCAAATTCCATACACGACCTAAGAAACGTTTTGCTCCTTCTACGCCAGATTCTTGCCATTCAAGTGTCATTTCTGCAGGAGACGCGAACATCATGAAAAGACGCACGGTATCTGCACCGTATTTTTCCACCATCTCTTGTGGGTCGATACCGTTGTTTTTGGATTTCGACATTTTGGTCATACCGGTATGCACCAATTCACGGCCTTCCGGATCAGTGGCTTTGATGATACGACCTTTTTCATCACGCTCAAGGGTCACTTGCGTTGGGCTCACCCAAATACGCTCGTTGGTCGGGCTGGTGTAGTAGAACGCATCGGCTAACACCATGCCTTGGCATAATAATTTTTGCGCTGGCTCATCACTCGTTACGAAACCTGCATCACGCAATAATTTGTGGAAGAAACGGAAGTAGAGCAAGTGCATTGTTGCGTGCTCGATACCACCGATATATTGATCCACCGGTAACCAGTAATTAGCTTCATCTTTATCCAACATGCCTTCAGCATAGTTTGGTGAAGTGTAGCGTGCGTAGTACCAAGACGATTCCATAAAGGTATCAAAGGTATCGGTTTCTTTTAACGCAGGTTCACCATTGAAGGTAGTTTTCGCCCAGTTTGGATCGGCTTTAATTGGGCTTTTCACGCCGTCCATGACCACGTCTTCTGGCAGGATAATCGGTAAATCTTCGATTGGCGCCGGTACGGTTTCACCGTTTGGCAAGGTCAGCATTGGAATTGGTGCCCCCCAATAACGTTGACGGGAAACACCCCAGTCACGTAAACGGTAATTCACTTGGCGTTTACCCACGCCTAATTTTTCTAATTTATCCGCGATACCGTTGAATGCACCATCAAAATCTAAACCGTCAAACTCAGCAGAGTTCACTAATTTACCGTGCTCAACAAAAGCTTGTTTGGTTAAATCAATTTCTTCATCAGCAAGCGGTGCGATCACTTGTTTAATTGGTAAATCGTATTTTTGAGCAAATTCAAAGTCACGTTGGTCATGTGCTGGAACCGCCATTACTGCGCCAGTACCGTAATGCATTAATACAAAGTTAGCGACCCAAATCGGTAATTTTTCACCGGTTAATGGATGAATGGCGAATAAGCCGGTTGCCATCCCTTTTTTCTCCATCGTGGCAAGGTCTGCTTCCGCCACTTTGGCATTTTTCGCTTCACGGATGAATTCGGCTAATTCAGGATTCTTTTCTGCTGCTAAGTCCGCTAATGGATGCGCTGCTGCAATACCTAAATAACTTACACCATAGAAGGTATCTGGACGGGTCGTATAAACCGCAACTTTTTCTGCGGTATCTGCCACATCAAAAGTAATTTCGACCCCTTCAGAACGGCCAATCCAGTTGCGTTGCATGGTTTTTACCATGTCTGGCCATTGTGGAAGTTGGTCTAATCCACCTAATAATTGTTCTGCATAATCAGTGATTTTAATAAACCATTGAGGGATCTCTTTTTGTTCTACTGGAGTATCACAACGCCAACAACAACCGTCGTGCACTTGTTCGTTCGCCAACACAGTTACATCGTTCGGACACCAGTTTACGGTTGAGTTTTTTTTGTACACTAAGCCTTTTTTGTAAAGCTCAGTGAAGAACCATTGTTCCCATTTATAGTATTCTGGACGGCAGGTCGCAATTTCGCGATCCCAGTCATAACCAAAGCCCAACATTTTGAGCTGGTTTTTCATGTATTCGATATTTTCGTAAGTCCATTTCGCGGGTGCAGTTTTATTTTTAATTGCAGCCCCTTCAGCCGGCAAACCAAATGCATCCCAACCAATTGGCTGTAACACATTTTTACCGTTCATACGTTGATAACGAGAAACCACATCACCGATTGTGTAGTTACGCACGTGGCCCATGTGTAAACGACCAGATGGGTAAGGGAACATTGAAAGGCAGTAATATTTTTCTTTAGACGTATCTTTGATTGCTTTGAAGACTTTATTTTCAGCCCAATATTGTTGAACTGCAGGTTCAATCAAATCGGGACGGTAATGTTGTTGCATAGAAAATCACCTTAAATTTTGACCGCACTTTGCGGCATGTTTTGATTTGTAAAATGTGATATAGGATAGCGTAAAACAGGGAAAATTGGTAGAAAGTGCGGTGATTTTTTTGCTGATTTTATAAGAGATTTTGAATTTCAGATGGAATTAATTTAGGCGAAGGAATCCAAACTTGTTTATGTCGGTTTAATTCACCTTTTTCAAGAACTATCGAGCTTTTGGGTACTTTGAATGCTTTACTCAAAAATTTCAGCAAGTGAGCATTGGCTTGACCATCAACAGGTGGCGCGGTGATCGTGATTTTGAGTTCGTCATCATGTAATCCCACGATTTGATCTTTGCTAGCTTTGGGTTGCAAAATGATTTTGAGACGTAGCCCTTCAGTCGTTTGTTCGATTGCTGACATAACTAAATTTACTTACCATATTTACAATAAGGGCTGGAAAATCCAGCCCGAAAAATAATGTTATTTTTGACCGCACTTTACGCAGCAATTGCCCATAAAAGGTTAAAGTAATCGTAAAAGAGATTATTCAAAAATAACAGGATAATGGCAATAACCATCGGTGAAAAATCAATCACGCCCACAGTTGGTAAAATGCGTTTAATGGGTTTCAATAATGGTTCGGTAAGTTGATATAACGCATAGAATGCAGGATTATTGCCACGATTAAACCAGCTTAAAATTGCACCGGCGATTAATACATAGAAAATGGCTATACCGATATTTTTAATCAGCCCTAATATGCCCAATAGTAGGAAGTAGTTGAGATTTAACCCGCCGAATAGAATCGATTTTAATCCGCAAAGCAAGAAGACTAAAACCAGCGCAGCGGTTTCCACTTTTTTCACCACTGGAAAAACTTTACGCAATGGGGCAATAACTGGCTGGGTAAATTTCAGCGTAAATTGAGAAATGGGATTGTAATAATCCACATTCGCTAATGGTAGCCATACGCGTAAAATTAACACTAAACAATATAGATCGATAATCGATCCTAAAAATAACGCAGTTTGGGAAATTTCCATTATAACCAACCTTTCCGTTTGAAATAGATGTAAGGTGTAATCGCCGCACCAATCATTAAGCCAATAGCCATTGGGTAGCCATATTTAAAATGAATCTCCGGCATAAATTCAAAGTTCATTCCGTAAGTGGATGCCACAAGTGTTGCCGGTAGGAACATCACAGAGACCACCGAGAAGAATTTCATGATTTTATTCTGCTCGATATTAATATAACCCATTGCCGCCTGCATTAAAAAGTTTACTTTTTGGAATAAAGACTCATTGTGCGGTTGCAAGGATTCGATATCTCGTAAGATTTCACGAGCTTGTTCTAACTGATTTGCCGGTAAACGCGTTTTACGTACCAAGAAACCCAATGCGCGTTGTGTATCCATCAAACATAAGCGCACTTTAGAACTGGTATCTTCTTGTTCTGTTAGCGTATTTAAGGCTTCATCGAAAGCTTCATCTTGTGTACCGTTTAGAATTACACGGCTTAATTTTTCTAAATCCGCATAAACGTTTTCGATAACATCCGCTAATTGCTCAATCTTGGTTTCAAATAAGTCGAGTAAAACTTCATATGCATTACATTCTAATAATCGTTGACTACGGGAACGCATACGATATAAACGGAATGCAGGTAATTCACGATCGCGTAGGGTAAATAAGCGCCCATCACGAATAGTAAACGCCACGCTTGCGAGGTCGGCGTAATTTTCTTCGTCTTCACAATAAAAGAATGAGTGCAAGTGCAAGCCGTCTTCGTCTTCAAAGAAACGCGCGGATGCTTCGATGTCTTCTAATTCGAGGAATGAGGCGAGACTTTGTCCTAAGCCTTCTTGCAACATTTCACGTTCTTCCCCTGTCGGCTCCAGTAAATCTAACCAAATGGCAGAACTGAGCTCGGCTGGTTCGTCATCAATACGAAGCAAGCGGGAATCGTTAATGGCAAAAGCGTTAATCATTGGTCATACTCCTTTGGGGATTATGAAGATCCAACAGTGAACAAAAAAAGATCAAACGAAATTGGCACTAGAGAAAAGTGCGGTCAAATTTTTGTATGTTTTAAAAATGGGTTTCGTTCGATAAAAGATGCCGAAGAAAGGTAAATTGATTACCAGCGAACTCTCGCTGATAAGAGGCGAGAGTCTAAAGCGATATTCGGTATCGACTATGACTGTCCAAAGTGTGTGTCCTTCTCGTTAAAAAATCGGGCGAATGTTACGCTTGAAAGGCGCTTTCGTCAAGTATTATTGAAAAGGACACGGCACTTTTAATTAATTAGTATATTGATTAATTGCGTTAGTAACTTCTTGATCTTGATAAATATTATTAACAATATCTTTGAAGGTTTCGCCTAGCACTTTTTGAATTTCATCATTGCTCGCATTAAATGCGCCAGATTGTGAACGGGTCGCATTAAAGGTTTTGTTGTATTGTCCGCGTGGACCTTGTACATAAACAACTGCTTGGATTTTGCTGTTCAAGGTATAACGTAAATTACCTTGATCTACGTGAGTGTTGAATTCTTTCACTTCAACGGTTACACCAGCATTCGCATTATTAGCTTGTCCGATACGGAACCCTTTGCTGACTAAATTTTGTTGCATTACTTGTTGGAAAAGTTGAGTAACGCTTGGTGATGCGTTTAATTTAATCAGCTCACCTGATTTAGTATAGGTTGCAATTTCTTGTTGTGGGCGAGAATCGCGAGTATTAACTGTTACCACTGCTGATTGGTTAATATTCATTGATGCAGTTGGCGATTGAGGGGTAAAAGTTAAGGTATTAGATTGCGCTTGGCAACCTGCTAAAAATAATGTTGCAGCGGCCAACGTCATTGTTGATAATGCTTTGATTTTGTTTGTTACTTTCATAATTTCCTCATTGAATTAGGTTAATTTGTGTTATTCTTACAAACTTAACGCTGAATGTATAGCAAAAAGTTAGGGAGTTTATTTATGTCAAAACAGCAAGAATTATTAGAGAGAATTCAGACCGAATTTCAACCGCACTTTGCCACCGTAGAAAATGAAAGTCATATGCACAGTTCCGGTCGAGGGGCTGATTCTCATTTTAAATTAGTGATTGTCAGCGATGCTTTTGAAGGCATTCGCAAGGTGCAGCGCCACCAAAAACTTTACCAACTTTTTGCTGATGATTTAAAAAATGGCATTCACGCATTAGCGCTTCACCTTTATACAAAAAGCGAATGGGAGAGCCTAGGTGAAGCATTTCCAAAATCACCAAATTGTCTTGGTGTTGGACAGTAAGTGTTCCCTTACGTTCCCTATAGTCGATTTTCATAAGAAGAGAGAAGGTAAGAGACATTCTCTCTTTTTTATTTTTAATTCCTATTTATTTCTAACTCCTAATAAGTATGAGTCTAAAAGGTTCACAAATATTTCACAAAAAGTAAGGGCGTAAAGTGGAATAAAAGCCCATTTTTCGATAAAATAAGGCGCTTTTAATTTTCGAATTTCAATTTCTGGATGTGTAAGTAATTTCTTACTCATCGAGGAATTAAACAGATTTGAGTTTTTGAATTTATGTGTCAGTTAATAACGCTTTGATCTTAAAAGTGTTTTCTGGTCACGCTCAATCGTGAGATTGCTTTTAGAGTGTATGCTTTAATCGCAATCGTGTTTTTAACCTAGAAAAGTAGTGCAAACAGTATGATTACAATCAAAAAAGGCTTGGATCTTCCTATTGCAGGAAAACCAGCACAAGTAATCCATAGCGGTAACGCTGTGAATCAGGTTGCGATTCTTGGTGAAGAGTATGTGGGTATGCGTCCTTCTATGAAGGTACGTGAAGGCGATGTTGTGAAAAAAGGCCAAGTGCTTTTTGAAGACAAGAAAAACCCTGGAGTGGTTTTCACAGCCCCTGCAAGTGGTACTATCACTGTAATTAATCGTGGCGAAAAACGTGTATTACAATCTGTGGTCATTGATGTGCAAGGTAACGATCAAGTTACTTTCGCTAAATATAACGCAGGTGAGCTCAATACGCTTTCTTCTGAACAAGTTAAACAAAACCTCGTTGAATCCGGTTTGTGGACAGCATTCCGCACCCGTCCGTTCAGCAAAGTGCCTGCCTTAGATGCAGAACCTTCTTCTCTGTTTGTAAATGCGATGGATACTAATCCTTTGGCAGCAAATCCAGAGGTGGTGTTAAAAGAGCATTGGCAAGATTTTATTGACGGTTTAACAGTATTAAGTCGTCTATTCCCAAATAAACCATTAAATCTATGTAAAGCGGGTAATAGTAATATTCCAACCGTGGATTTAGCTAACCTAAAAGTACATGATTTTGGCGGTGTTCACCCTGCAGGTTTAGTGGGTACACATATTCACTTTATCGATCCGGTTGGTGTTCATAAAACCGTATGGCACATCAATTACCAAGATGTGATTGCTGTAGGTAAATTATTCACTACGGGCGAACTTTATGTTGAGCGCGTTGTTTCTCTTGCTGGTCCGCAAGTGAAAGAGCCTCGTCTAGTTCGTACCGTAATTGGTGCTAACCTTTCTCAATTAACGGCAGGTGAGTTAAAAGACGGTAATAACCGTGTGATTTCTGGTTCTGTGCTTTGTGGTCAAACAGCAAAAGATGCTCACGACTATTTAGGTCGTTATGCATTACAAGTTTCTGTGATTGCAGAAGGTAATGAGAAAGAGTTCTTAGGTTGGATCACTCCACAATCGAACAAATATTCGATTACCCGTACCGTATTAGGCCACTTTGGTAAAAAATTATTCAACTTCACTACTGCAGAAAATGGTGGTGAGCGTGCAATGGTACCAATCGGTAGCTATGAGCGCGTGATGCCGTTGGATATTTTACCGACATTATTATTACGTGATTTAATCGTGGGCGATACCGACGGTTCACAAGCGTTAGGTTGTCTTGAATTAGATGAAGAAGACTTAGCGTTATGTTCTTTCGTTTGCCCGGGCAAATATGAATACGGTTCAATCTTGCGTCAAGTATTAGATAAGATTGAGAAGGAAGGTTAAAAATGGGTTTAAAAAATCTTTTTGAAAAAATGGAACCCGCGTTTTTACCAGGCGGTAAATACAGCAAGCTTTATCCGATCTTTGAATCGATTTATACCTTGCTTTACACACCAGGTACGGTAACGCACAAAAACACACACGTTCGTGATGCGTTAGACTCAAAACGTATGATGATTACGGTTTTCCTTGCGTTGTTCCCTGCGATTTTCTACGGGATGTACAATGTGGGTAACCAAGCGATCCCCGCTTTAAATCAATTAGGCAATTTAGATCAATTGATTGCTAACGATTGGCACTATGCGCTTGCAAGTTCATTAGGTTTAGACTTAACCAATAATGCAACTTGGGGCTCAAAAATGGCGTTAGGGGCGATCTTCTTCTTACCAATTTACTTAGTGGTATTCACTGTTTGTACAATTTGGGAATTATTGTTCTCAGTGGTGCGTGGTCATGAAGTAAATGAAGGGATGTTCGTTTCAACCATTTTATTTGCGTTAATCGTTCCACCAACATTGCCATTATGGCAAGCGGCACTTGGTATCAGCTTTGGTATCGTGGTAGCGAAAGAAATCTTCGGTGGTGTAGGTCGTAACTTTATGAACCCTGCGCTTGCTGGCCGTGCATTTTTATTCTTTGCTTATCCGGCTCAAATTTCCGGTGACTTAGTATGGACTGCTGCAGATGGTTTCTCTGGTGCAACCGCACTTTCACAATGGTCTCAAGGTGGTCAAGCAGCATTACAACACACTGTAACCGGTCAACCTATTACTTGGATGGATGCATTCATCGGTAATATTCCTGGTTCAATGGGTGAGGTTTCAACGCTTGCGTTATTAATCGGTGGTGCGTTAATTGTATTCACCCGTATTGCTTCTTGGCGCATTATGGCTGGTGTCATGATCGGTATGATTGGTACAGCAACCTTATTCAACTTAATCGGTTCTGATTCTAATCAAATGTTCTCAATGCCTTGGCATTGGCACTTTGTATTAGGTGGTTTTGCACTTGGTATGATCTTCATGGCTACAGACCCTGTATCAGCTTCATTCACCAATACGGGTAAATGGTGGTACGGTGCGTTAATTGGCGTGATGGCTGTATTAATTCGTACAGTGAACCCAGCTTATCCAGAAGGGATGATGTTAGCGATTTTATTTGCAAACTTATTTGCACCAATTTTTGACTACATCGTGGTTCAAGCAAATATCAAACGTCGGAGAGCAAGAACAAATGGCTAAATTTAATAAAGATAGCGTTAGCGGTACAGTTACCGTTGTTGTGTTGCTAAGTTTAGTGTGTTCTATCGTGGTTTCTGGTGCTGCAGTAGCATTAAAATCCAAACAAGATGAACAAAAAGCACTCGACGTTCAACGTAACATTTTAACTGTTGCTGGCTTAATGAAAGAAGATAATGCATCAGTAATCAAAGACACTTACAACAAATTTATTGAACCTCGTTTAGTGGATTTGCAAAGTGGTGATTACGTTCAAGCTTCAGCAGAAGAAATCAACAAATTTGAACCTAAAGATGCCATTAAAGATCCTGCAAAAAGCCAAGCAATTCCAGCGGAAGCAGATAAAGCAGGAATTAAAGTTCGTGCAAATCAAGCACGTGTTTATCTTGTAAAAGATGAGCAAGGCAATGTCAGCCAAGTCGTATTACCAATGTATGGTCGCGGTTTATGGTCAACCATGTACGGTTTCGTTTCGGTTGCACCAGATGGAAATACCATCAAAGGTATCACTTACTATGACCAAGGTGAAACAGCCGGTCTTGGGGGCGAAATTGCGAACCCTCGTTGGCAAGCACAGTTTGTCGATAAAAAATTATTCGATGAACAAGGTAACCAAAAATTCAAAATCTACAAAGGTAGCTCTGCTGCAGATAAAGAGCACGGTGTAGATGGTTTATCAGGTGCAACTTTAACCAGTAACGGTGTTCAAGGTTCATTTGATTATTGGTTCAGCCAAAATGGCTTTGGTCCATTCTTAGCGAAATTTAAAGCAGGAGAAATCAAATAATGGCTGATGCAAAAGTAAATTTGAAAGGTCTTTTATTCGATCCTATTGTTAAAAATAACCCGATTGCCTTGCAAATTTTGGGTATCTGTTCTGCATTAGCGGTAACAACCCAATTACAAACAGCGATCGTAATGGCGATTGCGGTAAGTTTGGTAACCGGTTTTTCCAGTTTGTTTATTTCATTGATTCGTAACTATATTCCAAATAGTATCCGTATCATTGTGCAACTGGCGATTATCGCGTCTTTAGTAATCTTGGTTGACCAAGTATTAAAAGCTTATGCTTATGGTTTATCTAAACAGCTCTCTGTATTCGTCGGTCTTATCATTACAAACTGTATCGTAATGGGCCGTGCAGAAGCGTTTGCGATGAAATCACCACCGTTAGAAAGCTTTGTTGACGGTATCGGTAACGGTTTAGGTTATGGTGCGATCTTATTAATTGTCGCCACATTACGTGAATTAATCGGTTCTGGTCGTTTGTTCGGTTTCCCTGTATTCCAAACTATTCAAGACGGCGGTTGGTATCAACCAAACGGTTTATTCCTTCTTGCACCAAGTGCGTTCTTTATTATCGGCTTCGTTATTTGGGGCTTAAGAACGTGGAAACCTGAGCAACAGGAGAAATAATCAATGGAACATTATATTAGCCTATTCGTGAAGGCGATCTTCATTGAAAACATGGCGCTCTCTTTCTTCTTAGGGATGTGTACTTTCCTTGCGGTTTCTAAGAAAGTTTCCACGGCGTTTGGCCTTGGTGTTGCAGTAGTCGTCGTACTTGGTATTGCGGTACCCGCTAACCAATTTGTGTACGAACACGTATTAAAAGATGGTGCATTGGTAGAAGGTGTGAGCCTTGAGTTCTTAAACTTCATTACCTTTATCGGGATTATCGCGGGTCTTGTTCAATTACTTGAAATGACCTTAGATAAATTCTTCCCTGCACTTTATAACGCATTAGGTATCTTCCTTCCGCTTATCGCCGTAAACTGTGCGATCTTCGGTGGTGTATCTTTTGCCGTGCAACGTGAATACACTTTTGCAGAATCTGCAGTTTATGGTGTGGGTGCAGGGTTAGGTTGGATGTTAGCAATCGTTGCGCTTGCAGGCTTAACCGAAAAAATGAAATATGCCGATGTACCGGCAGGCTTAAAAGGATTAGGGATTACCTTTATTACTGCAGGCTTGATGGCGCTTGGCTTTATGTCATTCTCTGGAATTCAGTTATAAGGAGGCATAAATGAGCGAATCTTCAATTTTATTATTAGGTGTTGCGGCATTTACGGTTATCCTTTTAGTGCTCGTTGCGATTATTTTATTCGCTAAATCAAAATTAGTGGATTCTGGTGATATCACCATTTCTATTAATGACGATCCTGAAAAAGCGATCACTTTACCAGCTGGTGGCAAATTACTTGGCGCGTTAGCAAGTAAAGGTATTTTCGTTTCTTCTGCTTGTGGTGGCGGTGGCTCTTGTGGCCAATGTATTGTGAAAGTGAAAAGTGGTGGTGGTGAAATTCTCCCAACTGAACTTTCTCATATTAATAAACGTGAAGCAAAAGAAGGTTATCGTTTAGCTTGCCAAGTAAACGTAAAAGGCAGCATGGACGTTGAATTACCAGAAGAAATCTTCGGCGTGAAAAAATGGGAATGTACTGTTATTTCTAATGATAACAAAGCAACCTTTATTAAAGAGCTTAAATTGGCTATTCCTGAAGGTGAAGAAGTTCCTTTCCGTGCTGGTGGTTATATCCAAATCGAAGCTGATCCACATACGGTTTACTATAAAGATTTCGATATTCCAGAAGAATACCACGAAGATTGGGACAAATACGATTTATGGCGTTATGTGTCTAAAGTGGATGAGCATATTATCCGTGCTTACTCAATGGCTTCATACCCAGAAGAGAAAGGCATTATTATGCTTAACGTGCGTATTGCAACGCCTCCACCACGTCAACCTGATGCGCCTCCAGGTCAAATGTCTTCTTACATTTGGTCATTAAAACCAGGTGATAAAGTGACAATTTCAGGTCCATTCGGTGAATTCTTTGCGAAAGAAACCGACAACGAAATGGTCTTCATCGGTGGTGGTGCGGGTATGGCACCAATGCGTTCTCATATCTTTGACCAATTAAAACGTTTACACTCTAAACGTAAAATGTCATTCTGGTATGGTGCACGTTCTAAACGTGAAATGTTCTATGTGGAAGATTTTGATCAGCTTCAAGCAGAAAATCCAAACTTTACATGGCACGTGGCATTATCTGATCCGTTACCAGAAGATAACTGGACAGGTTACACCGGCTTTATTCACAACGTACTTTATGAAAACTACTTGAAAAATCATGAAGCACCAGAAGATTGTGAATACTACATGTGTGGACCTCCGGTGATGAACGCTGCGGTAATCAAAATGTTGAAAGACCTCGGTGTTGAAGATGAAAACATCTTATTAGATGACTTCGGTGGTTGATTTTAGTTAATCAAAACATCATGAAAACTGACCGCACTTTGTGATGAAGTGCGGTCAAAATTTAAGGTGTTTTTAGAAAATTTTCTATGATTACAGGTAAATTTTGTTTAGTTTGCTAGTAGTTCACAGATTTAGGAAATCCAGATGAAAAAATTAATAAGCGGTATCGTGGCGGTGGCAATGGCATTAAGTCTTGCAGCCTGTGAAAAAGAAACAAAAGTTATCTCATTAAGTGGTAAAACAATGGGAACAACTTATCATGTTAAATACCTTGATGAAGGCTCAATGAAAGCAACATCTGAAAAGACGCATGAAGAAATTGAAGCTATCTTAAAAGATGTGAACGCGAAAATGTCCACTTACAAAAAAGATTCGGAATTGAGTCGTTTCAATCAAAATACCCAAGTGAATACACCGATTGAGATTTCAGCAGATTTTGCCAAAGTATTGGCCGAAGCGATTCGTTTAAATAAAGTGACTGAAGGTGCATTGGATGTAACTGTTGGCCCTGTCGTTAATTTATGGGGATTTGGCCCGGAAAAACGTCCAGAAAAACAACCTACACCAGAACAATTAGCTGAACGCCAAGCTTGGGTTGGTATTGATAAAATTGCCCTCGATATGAGTGCTGCCAAACCGACATTAAGCAAAGCACTTCCTCAAGTTTATGTCGATTTGTCCTCGATTGCTAAAGGCTTTGGCGTTGATCTGGTCGCTGAAAAGTTAGAACAATTAAATGCTCAGAATTACATGGTTGAAATCGGCGGAGAAATTCGTGCGAAAGGAAAAAATATTGAAGGCAAACCTTGGCAGATCGCAATTGAAAAACCAACTACAACAGGTGAAAGAGCGGTTGAAGCTGTCATTGGATTAGACAATATGGGAATGGCAAGTTCTGGCGATTATCGAATTTACTTTGAAGAAAATGGTAAACGCTTTGCTCATGAAATTGATCCGAAAACAGGTTATCCAATTCAGCATCATTTAGCCTCAATTACGGTACTTGCACCAACTTCAATGACTGCAGATGGCTTATCAACAGGGTTATTTGTGCTTGGTGAAGACAAGGCGTTAGAAGTGGCTGAGAAAAATAATCTTGCCGTTTATTTAATCATTAAAACAGATAATGGTTTTGTGACAAAATCATCCTCTGCTTTCAAAAAATTAACAGAAACAAAAGAATAGTTATGCAAACTTTATTTTTTACTTTAATCGCTTTCGTCGCAATTATATTGTTGATGTCTATCGGATTTATTATCAAAAAACAAAGTTTAAAAGGCAGCTGCGGTGGTTTATCTACCCTTGGTATTGCCAAAGCTTGTGATTGTGATAAACCTTGCGACACGCTTCAATCAAAATTAGATGCGGGCGATAAACAAGCAAAAGCCGAATATGAACAAAAATTTGCGAAGAAAGACGATGATTCGCAATTTTATGAAGTGAAGTAGTTCCATTTAACGTTGTGATGAGAGAACAGTATGCCCTATGTCAATATTAAAGTGACCGGTGGAGCAGAGGCGCCGACAGCTAAACAAAAAGCAGAGTTAATTGAAGGTGTCACCCATTTATTACAGAAAGTGTTAAACAAAAATCCCGAAACAACAGTGGTGGTTATTGACGAAGTCGATATGGATAACTGGGGGATTGGAGGGAAAACGGTAACTTCTCGACGTTCAATGAAGTGATCATGCCGTAACCTGTATGAAAGTGCCCGAAATTGTCGGGCATTTTTACTCTTACTTGATTTGCGGTAGAATGCCCAATTATTTATTTAGTGGAACATTTATTACTAAACTATGAAATCACAAACCTACGAAAAACATTTTCCGAAACTCTCTGCAGAACAACTTGCCGAAAATGCCACTAAAAAAGTCATTTGCGGTATGTCCGGCGGGGTAGATTCTTCGGTGTCTGCCTTTATTCTTCAACAACAAGGCTACCAAGTGGAAGGCCTGTTTATGAAAAACTGGGAAGAAGATGACGATACCGATTATTGTACAGCCGCAGCGGATCTTGCTGATGCGCAAGCAGTATGTGACAAGCTAGGTATTAAGCTACATAAAATCAATTTTGCGGCAGAATATTGGGATAACGTGTTTGAACATTTCTTAACAGAATACAAAGCTGGTCGTACGCCAAACCCAGATATTTTGTGCAATAAAGAAATTAAATTTAAAGCTTTCTTGGAATATGCAGCGGAAGATTTGGGCGCTAACTATATTGCTACCGGCCATTATGTACGTCGTCGTGGTGCAGATGATCAAGCGGAGCTATTGCGCGGATTAGATGGCAACAAAGACCAAAGCTATTTCCTTTACACGTTGAGTAAAAATCAGGTAGGCCAAAGCCTTTTCCCTGTTGGTGAAATTGAAAAGCCGATCGTACGTGCTATTGCAGAAGATTTAGGTTTAATTACCGCGAAGAAAAAAGACTCTACCGGTATTTGTTTTATCGGTGAGCGTAAGTTTAAGGATTTCTTAGCTCGTTACTTACCGGCTCAACCTGGTGATATTCGTACTGTTGATGGTGAAATTATTGGTCGCCATGATGGTTTGATGTATCACACGTTGGGACAGCGTAAAGGGTTAGGCATTGGTGGTTTAAAAAATGCGGGTGATGAGGCTTGGTATGTGGTAGATAAGGATGTTGAAAATAATGAGCTTATTGTCGCTCAGGGGCATGACCATCCTCGTTTATTTTCAAAAGGTTTGATTGCTAGCCAATTACATTGGGTTGATCGCGAGCCAATTCGTGAATTAGTACGTTGCACGGTTAAAACACGTTATCGCCAACAAGATATTCCTTGTGTGATTGAACCGATTGATGATGAAACTATTCGAGTGATTTTCGATGAACCTCAATCAGCCGTCACACCAGGACAATCTGCCGTATTTTACCTTGGTGAAATTTGTTTGGGCGGTGGGATTATCGAAGAACGGATTAAATAACCTAACAAAAAAGGCTTGGGATCCCAAGCCTTTTTCTTTGCGAAATTATTCGCCCAAACGCTCTTTAATACGAGCAGATTTACCTGAACGTTCACGTAAGTAGTAAAGTTTAGCTTTACGTACTGCACCTTTACGTTTAACAGTGATTGAATCTACAACTGGTGAGTGAGTTTGGAATACACGCTCAACACCTACACCGTTAGACACTTTACGTAAAGTAAATGCTGAGTGCAAGCCACGGTTACGAATTGCAATAACCACGCCTTCGAATGCTTGCAAACGACGTTTGCTACCTTCAACTACCCATACTTTAACTTCTAAAGTATCACCTGGGCGGAAGCTAGGTACGTTTTGTTTTAATTGTTCTTGTTCAAGTTGTTTGATAATGTTAGACATTGTTTGATCCTTTATTGATCCTAGATTTAACTGAAACTAACTGTTATATTCGGCTTGCGCCTCTTTTAACAGCTTACGTTGTTCGTCAGTCAGAGCTAGGCCTTCTAAGAGCTCAGGGCGTCGGAGCCACGTTCTTTGTAGCGATTGTTTTAATCGCCATTTGCGAATTTCTTCGTGATGTCCCGACATCAGCACGGATGGCACAGTTAATCCTTCTAACACTTCCGGTCTGGTGTAATGCGGGCAATCTAATAAACCGTCTGCAAAAGAATCTTCTTCTGCGGAGGCTTGTTTGCCTAATACACCGGGAATAAAACGAGCAACAGCATCAATTAATGTCATTGCCGGCAATTCCCCACCGGTCAGAACGTAATCGCCAATTGACCATTCTTCATCAATTTCAGTTTGAATCAACCGTTCATCAATACCTTCGTAACGTCCACATACCAAAATCAATTTCTGATTTTGAGCAAGCTCGGTTACACCGCCTTGATCGAGTTTACGTCCTTGTGGCGAAAGGTAAATCACCTTTGCGCCTTCTCCTGCCGCTGCTTTCGCAGCATGAATCACATCCCGTAAAGGTTGCACCATCATCAGCATTCCCGGGCCACCACCATAAGGACGGTCATCCACGGTTTTATGCTTATCGAATGTAAAATCTCTTGGATTCCAACATTCCACTTGCAGAAGATTATGTTTTACGGCTCTACCTGTAACCCCAAATTCCGTAATCGCTTTAAACATTTCGGGGAATAATGAAATCACCCCTATCCACATAAAAAGCCTACTACATTACGTTTGTGCATACTTGAGATTAGAAACCAGCGTCCCAATCCACTTCAATTGTTTTCGTGGTGAGATCGACTCTTTTAACTACTTGTTCATACAAGAACGGAATTAACCGCTCTTGTTTTCCAAAAGCATCTTTGGTATTGGCTTTTATCACTAACACATCATTAGAACCGGTTTCCATCATCTCTGTTACCGTTCCCATTGTATAACCTTCTAAGTTGACGACTGAACAACCGATTAAATCGTGCCAGTAATAATCCCCTTCTTCCAGTTCTGGGAATACAGATAAATCCACACCAATTTCAACAGTTGCTAAAATTTGTGCGGCTTCACGGTCATCAACGCCTTTTAATTTAACGATGATTTCGTGATTATGATGACGCCAATTTTCTAATTCTGCAGGCTGCCATTCACCTTTGATTTTTAAAAACCAAGGTTGATAATCAAAAATACTTTCAGCTTGTTCTGTTGATGAATAAATACGTAACCACCCACGAATACCGTAGGTTGAGCCTAATTTGCCCACAACTTCAATACGTTGTTGTTCCATATTTTCACCTATCTTAGTTTAAGAACTAAATCAAAAAGCGAGATTATGCTTTTTGAGCTTCTTTTACCAAAGTTGCAACACGGTCTGAAAGTGAAGCACCTTGAGCAACCCAGTGGTTTACACGCTCAAGATCAACACGAAGACGCTCTGCGTTACCTTGTGCGATTGGGTTGAAGAAACCTATACGCTCAATGAAACGACCGTCACGTGGTGAACGGCTGTCAGCTACTACGATTTGATAAAATGGGCGTTTTTTAGCTCCGCCACGAGATAAACGAATGGTTACCATAACCTTCCTCTAAATGTTTAATTACTAAAAGAATATTCCTAAACTCGAAAGCGATTTAAGAATATAGCTTACTTTTTTCTCTGTATATATAGACAAAAAGCCTGCGAGTTTTATACTTTTTGAGCAAAATTGCAAGTTTTGGATGAGCATTCTAATAAGTACGTTATATTCTCTTGAAAAAGTAAACATTATCATTCACATGCAATTTTGTTTTACGTATAATCTAAGAAACTCTCAAATAGTTTTAGGTCAAGTTTACGCGTTAAGCGGTATTTTATATTGATAAAATATCAGTTAAATGAGGTTTATTATGAAAATCAGTTTTCATTCTGTGTTACTTGGATTAGCGTCATGTATTGGCATTCAACAATCTGTGATAGCGAGTCCTCCTTCGTCTTCTCACCAATCAATATCTACTGAGTCCGCTGAGGCTTTAAAGCAACAATTTTCAATCGCTTTAGCTAAACAAGAAAAGCAACAAATTTCTATTTTACAGAAAAAACTCACCGCACTTTTTTCTTTACCTCCCCAATTTATTGATAATCAGATCCAAATAAGCGAAAAAATCCTCACTCGCATTTTTAAAACAGATAAAAATCTCACCCCTAAATTTCTTGATTATTTATACTTTGAACCGATAAATACTGGCGATGCTAATTTAATTCAGGAAATGAAGAAAAACTTACTGGTGTCTTTTTTAGCGAATGAGCAGGCAAAAATTTATATTCGTCAAACAGATAATTCGGAGCAATTTGTTCAGGCTTTAATAGAACGGGGAGCCAAACCAGATCAAATTATATTATTGTCTTTGGATGCTAAAGGCATATTTCAAAAAATTATTGAACAGATGCGTCAAGATTTTCCTAATCAAACAACTTTTTCTATTACTGAGAATCGAGTGAGTTTGATAACCCCTTCTTCTGAAATTAAGCCCCGCCTCGCTCTAGCCAATATGATGTTTGCTCGCCAATTTAAAGGGGTGGAGGTTGATGATTTTTCGTATTTGGATCAAGCACGTGAAAATCTTCAACACAATAACTATGCTATTCGTTATAAGACTTTCCAAGCAATGCTTGAAGGCTTAAATTAATCCGTTTACTCACAAGGAGCCATTATGTTTTTATCTAAAAAATCAGTTACCTTTGCAGTTAGTGCGTTAGCAATGCTTTGCTCAGGTGCAGCCTTTGCTAAAGAAGCGCCGCAAGCACATAAAGCTGTGGAGTTAAGTATCTTACATATTAACGACCACCATTCTTACTTGGAACCGCACGAAGCGAGAATTAATTTAAATGGTCAACAAACAAAGGTTGATATTGGTGGTTTTTCTGCTGTGAATGGGAAACTTTATGAGTTACGTAAAAAGTATAAAAATCCATTAGTGCTACATGCAGGTGATGCGATTACCGGTACGCTGTATTTCACCCTTTTTGGTGGTTCTGCTGATGCGGCTGTCATGAATGCTGGTAATTTCCATTATTTTACTTTGGGTAACCATGAATTTGACGCGGGTAATGAAGGTTTATTAAAACTACTCGAGCCATTAAAAATTCCAGTACTTTCAGCCAATGTTATTCCTGATAAAAATTCAATTTTATATAACAAATGGAAACCTTACGATATTTTCACTGTGGATGGAGAAAAAATTGCCATTATCGGTTTAGATACCGTGAATAAAACGGTTAATTCATCTTCACCAGGTAAGGATGTGAAGTTCTATGATGAAATTGCTACCGCACAAATTATGGCAAATGCGCTAAAACAACAAGGCATTAATAAAATCATTTTACTTTCACATGCAGGAAGTGAAAAAAATATCGAAATTGCTCAAAAAGTAAATGATATTGATGTGATCGTTACTGGGGATTCACATTATTTATACGGAAATGATGAATTACGTGGTTTAAAACTTCCAGTAATCTATGAATATCCGCTTGAATTTAAAAATCCGAATGGCGAACCGGTATTTGTAATGGAAGGTTGGGCTTATTCTGCTGTTGTGGGTGACTTAGGTGTTAAATTCAGTCCTGAAGGTATTGCGTCTATTACTCGTAAAATTCCTCATGTGTTAATGAGTTCTCATAAACTTCAAGTGAAAAATGCGGAAGGTAAATGGACTGAATTAACAGGCGATGAACGTAAAAAAGCGCTTGATACTTTAAAGTCAATGAAGAGTATTTCACTTGATGATCATGATGCAAAAACAGACATGCTTATTTCAAAATATAAAAGTGAAAAAGATCGTTTAGCACAAGAAATTGTTGGCGTCATCACCGGTTCTGCAATGCCGGGTGGTTCAGCAAATCGTATCCCAAATAAAGCAGGCTCAAATCCAGAAGGTTCTATTGCAACGCGTTTTATTGCAGAAACAATGTATAACGAACTCAAAACAGTGGATTTAACCATTCAAAATGCAGGCGGTGTTCGTGCGGATATTTTACCAGGCAATGTAACCTTTAATGATGCTTATACTTTCTTACCTTTCGGGAATACGTTATATACCTATAAAATGGAAGGTTCGTTAGTGAAACAAGTGCTTGAAGATGCGATGCAATTTGCTTTAGTTGATGGTTCTACAGGGGCATTCCCTTATGGCGCGGGCATTCGTTACGAAGCGAATGAAATACCAAATGCGGAAGGTAAACGTTTAGTCAGCGTGGAAGTATTGAATAAACAAACCCAACAATGGGAACCAATTGATGATAATAAACGTTATCTCGTTGGTACTAATGCTTATGTAGCTAGCGGTAAAGATGGTTACAAAACTTTTGGTAAATTATTTAACGATCCGAAATATGAAGGCGTTGATACTTACTTGCCTGATGCGGAAAGTTTCATTAAATTTATGAAAAAACATCCGCACTTTGAGGCTTACACTTCATCAAATGTGAAATTTAATGCTTCTAGTGATGCGTTACCTAAAAAATAAAAGCTAAAATATATTGAAAATAGCGCGTATTTAACACTCGATTTTATACCTCAGGCAAACCCACTTTATAGACCATCTGGTAAAGGTGGGTTTATTTTTTGTCGTTTTATCTCTTTCTATTACATTTCACTTTAGATTGCCATTCAAGCAGTCAGTTTCGTAGAGTTTTTACCATTACCTCATATTAATAAAGTCTGAATTATAAAAAGCGTAAAAAAGCCCATAGCACAAGGGCATTTTCTTGATATTTTGTGCTTGCTTGCATGTGTACTTTCGACGAACCTCTGTAATGGGCATAACTATGTCTATGGTGTTGTTCTGCTTCCGTAAAGTTATGATAATGAAATTGATGTAGCGTGGAACTCTCCCCTAGCTTGGTTAGACGGTTACTTACGTAGTGGTGGAAAAACCTTAAATGGTGCCATGCGTGATACCGACCAAGATCGTCAAAGCTATTTAGTTGTTAATGATCCAACTATCCAATCGATTGAAGATTTAAAAAATAAAACTATTGCTTTTGGTGCAATTGATTCTCCACAAGCGCGGTTAATTCCTATCGAGTTTTTACATCAACATGGCTTGGAATTTGGTCAAGATTATGTAGAAAAACGCTTTGATGTGGGTGTTGGTTTGCATGGCGATCATGTAGGCGGTGAATTAGATGCAGCCAATGCATTAAAAGATCGCCAAGTCTCTGCAACATGGATGTTAGATTTCAACTTTGAACGTTGGACAAAAGATGGCACACTCGATCCAGCAACAGTTCGAGTACTCGCAAAAACACCATCATTTGACCATTGTATTTTTAGTGGGCGCTTGGGATTAAATGAAACCAAATTCAATGCATTCACCGAAACCTTGTTCAAAATGGATTACAACAATCCAGAACATAAAGAAATGATGGATTTGGAAGGATTAAAACGTTGGGTTGCGGGCAGAACAAAAGGTTTTGCTCAATTACAAGCTGCCAATGAATATTTAAAATTCTTTTAAGATTGATATGTCATGATGGGCGTGTAATAAACGCCCATCATTGTGGATTTTCTATGGAACTTTTCATAGGCTCAATGCCTCGTAGCCAAGCACTTTTGATGGCGCGTAAAAAGCACGCACTTGGTAAAATAACCACAACAGAGCTTAAGCAAATCGTTGTTCAAGAAACAAAACAAATTGTCGAACTTCAACAACGTACTGGCATTGATATTATCACGAGTGGCGAATTACTTCGCGACAATTACCTTTCTTTTATTGCACAAAAAATTCAAGGCGCAATCTTGATGAGCATGAGTGAAATGCTCGATCACATTAAAGAAAAGCAAATTTTTGAGTCAATGCTAGAAACCTTGGATGTTCCCGCACTTTCCATAAAAAATGCTATTTGCGTGGGAAAAATCAGCTACAAACAATCTTTAGTAGCAGATGAAATGCTGCTACTAAAAAATCTAACCAGGCAACCAATTAAAGCAACCTTGCCAGGGCCTTACTTAATGGCTCGATCTATGTGGCTTTCGCCTGTGTCAGGGCTACATTATTCATCAAAAGAAGAAATGGCGAAGGATGTTGTATCTATATTAAAGCAAGAAATTGATCATTTATGTGAGCTAGGCGTAAGTGTAGTTCAATTTGATGAGCCTGTTTTGACAGAAGTTATTTTTAGCCATCATCAAACACGTTCATTTATGTGTGCCGCGTTAAGCGAAAAACAAGATTTTGCTGCGGAACTACAGTTTGCGAAAAGTTTAATTACTCAAATCTTTGAGTATGCAAGAAATAAAAATATCAAAACCGCATTACATGTATGCCGTGGTAACTGGAGCAAAGATGAGAGCGTATTACTACGCGGACCTTATACGTCATTAGTGGATTTATTTGAATCGGCATTACCTGATATTTTAATGCTCGAATTTTCTACGCCAAGAGCGGGAGAATTAAGTTCGTTGTTAGAAAGTGAAATCTTAAGACAAAAATGTATTTTAGGCTTAGGCGTCATCAATCCTCGTTCTGATGAGGTGGAAACCGTAGATCAGATTGTTCAACGAGCGGAAAAAGCTTTAAATTACCTTCCACCAGAGCAAATTTGGCTAAATCCAGATTGTGGATTTGCCACTTTTTCTAACCGCCCTTTAAATGGTTTTGATATTATTGAAGCCAAACTTAAGGTATTAAATGAGGCAAAATCAATATTGAGGGAACGTTATGTATCACGTACCTGAAAGTGAATGTTTTACAGCGAAATATCGAGCCGTATTACGCGGAGAAGAAATTAAATTATTCACACCGAATGACAGTATTTCGCTCTATTCACAAGTCAATTTCGATAACCAATCGTTACAAAAAAGTGCGGTAGATTATTTTGCTGTTTCTATTCTAGGTGGCATTTTGAGTAGTGTAAAAGCGCATTTTGCTCAACAACGTACCGATATTGTAGAAATGGAAGGAAAAATTTGGCTCAACCTCGCCAATCCTTTAACCTTACTTGGTGTGCATGGTTATGATGAACCTCCACACATAACCGATTGTAAAATTAAAATTTTTATTTCATCTGATTTAGATGATCAGACGTTTGATAAGCTTACTGAAGCTGCATTAAGAAATTGTTTTATCTACAATACATTAAATAAAACGTTTTCTTTTACTGTCTTGTTTGAGCAAGTTTTGTAATTCATTATATCAGTTAAAAATACGACTTAAATTAAATACCATCAATATTTTCCTAATTTGAAATAATTGGTATTTTTTGATACCATAAATGCACTTTTGGAAACAATCCACTCAAATCCTACTGAGCGTTTTCTTCAAAATCGCACTTCTCCGTGCTATCATTTGCGATGGTTCCATCTCACCATTTAGGGCTTAAGGCCTTATTTTATTTAATCTGATTTTATTTTTATTCACTTAATTTTTAAGGGGGAAGCGTTGTCCTTATCTAAATTTATGGAAAAGCAAACGTCGTTCAATCCTTTAGTGATTGGTGCAACGTTATTTTTTGTGGTGTTGCTTGTCGCGATGATTTTAATCGCACCTGAACAAACACAAACTTTATTAAATGCTGCTAAATCGGGCATTTTTGCCAACTTTAGTTGGTTTTACATCTTAGCATTCTCGGTGTTTTTGGGCTTTTTAGTCATTTTATCAGTCAGTAGCTTAGGTAATATCAAATTGGGCAATGATGAAGAAGAGCCTGAATTCGGTTTTCTCTCTTGGTTAGCAATGTTATTTGCTGCCGGTATGGGGGTAGGGTTGATGTTCTTTGGTGTCGCAGAGCCCTTAACGCATTACTTATCTGATATTACCACAGGTAGCGCAGAGCATAAGCAACAAGAAGCCTTGTTACACACCTTATTCCACTGGGGAATTCATGCCTGGGCGGTGTATGGCACGATTGCGTTGGCATTGGCTTACTTTGGATTCCGTTACAAATTACCTTTGGCATTACGTTCTTGTTTCTATCCGTTATTGAAAGAGCGTATTAATGGCAAGTTAGGCGATCTTATCGACATTATGGCGTTACTTGCCACCTTATTTGGTGTTATCACAACATTAGGTTTTGGTGCATCACAATTGGGTGCAGGCTTACATCAATTAGGCTGGATTAGTGAAAATAGCTTCAGCTTACAAATGGTTGTGATTGCAGTGGTAATGAGTTTAGCGACATTTTCCGCGATTTCTGGCGTAGGGAAAGGGGTAAAAATCTTAAGTGAGCTGAATTTAACACTCGCTTTCTGTTTGTTGATTTTCGTGTTAGTGGCGGGACCGACACTTTATTTGTTATCAGCTTTTAGCGACAACATCGGAACGTATCTTAGCAACTTAGTAAAATTAAGTTTCAAAACCTATGTTTATGAACAAGAACATACTAGTTGGTTTAGCGGTTGGACAATTCTGTATTGGGCATGGTGGTGTTCTTGGGCGCCATTTGTCGGTTTATTTATTGCTCGTATTTCGAAAGGGCGTACCATTCGCGAATTTATTTTCGGCGTGTTGGTGATTCCTAGCATGTTCGGTATCTTGTGGTTTACCGTATTTGGTAATACAGCCATTTGGTTGAATGATGGTGAAGCTGCAGGTACGTTAGGACAAATGATTTCTTCGCCTGAAACGTTGCTCTTTAAGTTCTTAGATTATTTACCGCTTTCTGGCGTGACGGGCTTAGTGAGTTTGGTGGTGATTTCTTTATTCTTTATCACCTCAGCAGACTCCGGTATTTATGTATTAAATAACATTGCATCACGCGATAAAAGCCTTGCAGCACCTCGTTGGCAGGCCGTGATGTGGGGCATATTAATGTCAGTTGTCGCCATTGTTTTGATGCAATCAGGCGGCTTGGCTAATCTACAGGCAATGACGCTATTAGTGGCGTTACCTTTCGCCATGTTGATGTTGTTGATGTGTTTTAGTTTATGGAAAGGCTTGAATGCGGATAAAAAATATTTTGATACCAAAGTTAATCCAACCAGTATTTTCTGGACAGGGGATAAGTGGAAAGAACGTTTGGAACAAATGATGAACCAAACGCAAGAAAAAGATATTTTACGTTTCCTTAAACATACGGTATTACCGGCTATGCGTGAGCTACGCCAAGAGTTAATTAGTAAATATGAATTGAGTGTGCAAATTAACACGTTATTTGATCAAGATGAACCTGCAGTCGAGTTAGTCATTCAAAAAGATTTGATGCGAGACTTTATGTACGGGGTGAAATCTATCGGTCGTGAGGTGTCAGAGCAATTAATTAATGATGATAACTTGCCACATATCCAACATAGTATGACCTATGAGCCATACACTTATTTCTTTGATGGTCGAGTGGGTTATGATGTGCAATATATGGACCAAGATGAATTGATTGCCGATATGTTGAAACATTATGAACGTTACTTAAGTTTGCTAGACGATGTGGGTCAAGAATTGATGGCACATGAGCAAACAGAACTGGCTGAATAATAAGACTAAAGTGCGGTTGAAAATCCTCTTAATTTTTAACCGCACTTTTTATCTTAAAACAAATATGAAGATACAAAATACTTTCAAAGCAAATGTTATTTGGGGCAGTTTAGGTTTTAGTTTAGCGATTATTGCAGCCCTTTTATTTGATACGCAGCAAACGATATCTTATCTTGCTGCGGCGAAAGCCTTTATTTTCTCTCAATTTAGCTGGTTTTATATTTTACTGAGTGCATTTTTTCTATTCTTTTTACTTTTCTTGGCGTTAGGACGATACGGCGATATTAAACTCGGGAGTGATGAGGAAGAACCCGAGTTTAAATTAGGCTCTTGGATTGCATTACTCTTCACCTCTGGAATTGGTATTGGCATTGTTTTTCTTGGTGTTGCTGAACCGCTTTCACATTTTCTTTCACCAATAGGTGAATATGAGAAAGTTCGAACAGCATTATTTTTTAGTATTTTTCATTGGAGTATCAGTGCTTGGGCTATTTATGGATTAATTGCACTTACGATAGCTTACTTCGGATTTCGCTATAAATTACCCTTTTCTTTACGCTCTTGTTTTTATCCCTTGCTGAAAGAAAAGATTAATGGAAAAGTGGGGGATGTCATTGATATTCTCGGGATTTGTACCACCTTATTTGGCGTAGTCGCAACCTTAGGTTACAGTGCGATTCGGTTGGCTGCCGCATTCCACACAATGCATTTATTGGATAACTCACCCTATTTGGTTCCCCTTATTTTAGTGAGTGTTTTTATCATTGCTATCTTAATTTCACTGCAGGGTATCGCCAATGGGTTCCGAATTCTTAGTGAGCTTAATCTAGGCATTACCTTTCTCTTTATGCTATTGGTTTTGCTATTCGGTCCGACAATATATTTAATTTCTGCTTTTACGGAAAATATTGGTACCTATTTAAGCGGTTTAATTAGAGTCGGCTTCAAGGCTTATGCCTATGATGTAGAACATCTAGATTGGTTTATGGATTGGACGGTTTTTTACTGGGCATGGTGGTTTTCATGGGCGCCAGGCTTTGGGATTTTTATCGCACGGATTTCTCGCGGACGAACTTTGCGGGAGTTTATTTTCGGCGTATTGATGGTGCCAAGTTTATTCTTCGTTTTGTGGTTCACGGTATTTGGTAATGGAGCAATTTGGGTGAATGAGCATCTTGCTAAGGGGGCATTAGGTCGAGCTGTAAATGATGTGGGATCACTTCTTTTTGATTTTTTGAGTTATTTACCCTATTCTGGTTTAACTAAAACGTTAGCTTTATTTATTATCACACTCTTTTTTATTGTAACCATTAACTTTGGTATTTATACGCTTAATAATATCGCAATTGAAGACAAAAGCCAGGTTTCACCTCGTTGGCAATCTATGTTTTGGGGTGGTTTATTGTCAGCTGTTACATTTGTTCTTTATCTTTTTGGCGGTATTGAAATACTACAATCAACGATGTTGTTTTTCTCTTTACCTTTTGCTCTGTTGATGTCAGTGATGGCATGGAGTTTGTTAAAAGGTTTACGATTTGAACGTCAATATTATTCCACAGAGGTTTCAGATTTGTGGACAGGTGCAAACTGGCGTAGCCGTTTAAGACAGTTAGTGATTGAACCTAAGCGAGATGACGCCATTTCCCATTTAAAAACAACGGCACTTTTAGCAATGAGAGAGTTACGGCAGTTACTCATTGGTACCTATGGTCTAAATGTGACATTACAGCAACGTTTTGACGTCGATAATAATCAACTGGTCCTTTCTATTGAAAATGGATTAGCAGAAGATTTTTTTTACCAAATTACCTTGTTTGAGAAGCCCGCATCTGAAACAGCACAAGTTCATCATGCATTAATGGTTTCAACCAATATTCAATTGGAAGGTTATCCTTTGAATATCACAAAGGAAGAGGATTTGATCGTGGACATCTTGCAATGTTATGAGCGATACATGAGAGAGCTGGATTTTGTTATTTCATAATTCCTGTCTCATGAGCAAACAGAACTGGCTGAATAATAAGAATAAAGTGCGGTTGAAAATAACATTATTTTTTGACCGCACTTTTAAAATTACCTCTTGAGACAAATGCATAAAAAGAGTATATTCAAGCCCAAATTTTCAATTTAATTCTAACGGAGTTTTTCTATGTTTGGTTTATCCCCAGCACAAATGATTATTTTATTAGTCGTGATTTTATTAGTATTCGGTACAAAAAAATTACGCAATGCGGGATCTGATCTTGGCGCAGCAGTAAAAGGCTTTAAAAAAGCGATGTCTGATGACGAGCCAAAAAAAGATGCGGAGTTTACTCAAATTAAAGACGGCACAACAACCGCTGAAAAAACTGAAACTGTAAAAGATAAAGAACAGGCATAACCGTGTTTGATATTGGTTTTTCCGAACTTGTTTTATTGATGCTTGTGGGCTTAGTAGTACTAGGCCCTAAGCGTTTACCTGTGGCTATCCGCACGGTAATGGGCTGGGTGAAAACGATCCGTGGGTTGGCAGCTAATGTTCAAAATGAATTAAAACAAGAGCTTAAATTGCAAGAATTGCAAGATAGCATTAAGAAAGCGGAACAACTGAATCTAAAACAGCTTTCCCCAGATTTAAGTAAAACCGTTGAAGAGCTGAAAGAGCAGGCTCAAAAAATGCGTGCAGAGCTAGAAGAAAAAGCGGCTGCAGCGGGCACAACGGTAGAAGAGCAAATTAAAGAAATTAAAAGTGCGGCTGAAAATCCTGCTAATTCTGCTGAAAAACTCGTGGTGAATTCACAAGAAACTACAGAAAAACCATCTGAAACAGCATCGATAGAGCATGTAGAGAATGAACTTGCTGAAGTTTCAGAACCTGAAAAAATAGAAGTGGATTTGACCGCACTTGAAGCCCATGAACAAGCTGAATTAACCGAGCGTTTATCTGATTACTATTCGCCGGATGATGTGGAACTGCAACCAGCACCTAAATCTGAAGCTAAGTCCTAGAGAATAATTATGAGCAATACGACGGACGATTCCCAACCGTTAATTACCCATCTTGTTGAACTCAGAAACCGCTTATTACGTTGTGTAATTTGTATTTTAGTGGTTTTTGTGGCGTTGGTTTATTTTTCTAATGATATTTATCATTTTGTCGCCGCACCTTTAACGGCAGTAATGCCAAAGGGCGCAACGATGATTGCAACCAATATTCAAACGCCTTTCTTTACGCCAATTAAATTAACCGCGATTGTATCGGTATTTATTTCGGTGCCTTATTTGCTTTATCAAATTTGGGCGTTTGTTGCACCGGCGCTGTATCAACATGAAAAACGTTTAATTTATCCGTTATTATTTTCCAGTACAGTTTTATTCTATTGCGGTGTGGCATTTGCTTATTACATCGTTTTCCCTTTTGTGTTTAGTTTCTTTACTCAAACCGCACCAGAAGGGGTGGCTATCGCCACAGATATCAGTAGTTACCTTGATTTTGCTTTAGCATTATTCTTGGCATTCGGTGTGTGTTTTGAAGTACCTGTTGCTATTATTTTACTTTGTTGGACAGGTGTAACCACGACGAAAGCATTGGCTTCAAAACGTCCTTATATTGTTGTCGGTGCGTTTTTTGTCGGTATGATCTTAACGCCACCCGATGTTTTCTCACAAACGTTACTTGCCGTACCAATGTGCCTTTTATTTGAATTAGGCTTATTAGTTGCTCGTTTCTATCAACCGAAAGATGATGAAGAAGAGACAACGGATGAAGAAAGTGCGGTAGAAAATCAGGCTGATTTGAATCACAAAGATTAAGAAAATGGGCGTAGGTGATACGCCCTTTTAACATCATAAAAAACAGGAATATTATTATGACTCAACAAATTTTAGGCGGTTTCCCAACCCGTCGTCTTCGTCGCTTACGTAAACATGATTTTAGCCGCCGTTTAGTGGCAGAAAATACTTTAACCGCGAATGATTTAATTTATCCGGTATTTATTATTGAAGGTGAAAATAATCGTGAACCAGTGCCTTCTATGCCTAAAGTTGAGCGTTTAACCATCGATCAGTTATTAATTGAAGCAGGTCTTTTAGTGAAATATGGTGTGCCAGTGATCGCATTATTCCCTGTGGTTGAGCAAGATAAAAAATCTTTAATGGCAGATGAAGCGTTTAACCCAAATGGTTTAGTACAGCGTGCAGTAAAAGCATTGAAAGCCGCGTATCCAGAATTAGGCGTATTAACTGATGTAGCACTTGATCCTTATACTATTCATGGACAAGATGGCATCATTGATGAAGAATGCTATGTCTTAAACGATATCACGACAGATATTCTGATCAAACAGGCACTTTCTCATGCTGAAGCGGGTGCAGATGTTGTGGCACCGAGTGATATGATGGATGGTCGTATTGGCCGTATTCGTCAGGCATTGGAAGAGAATGGCCATATCAATACACAAATTATGGCGTACTCAGCGAAATATGCGTCTAATTACTATGGTCCATTCCGTGATGCAGTCGGTTCTGCGGGTAATCTGAAAGGTGGCGATAAGAAAACTTACCAACTTGATCCGGCAAATGGAAATGAAGGCTTGCAAGAAGTTGCACTTGATTTACAAGAAGGTGCGGATATGGTGATGGTAAAACCAGGTATGCCGTATTTGGATATGGTATATCGCGTGAAAGAGTATTTCGGTGTGCCAACTTTTGCTTACCAAGTTTCTGGCGAATATGCGATGCATATGGCAGCCATTCAAAATGGTTGGTTGAAAGAAAAAGAATGCATTATGGAATCATTGCTTTGCTTTAAACGTGCGGGTGCGGATGGTATCTTGACGTACTTTGCGAAGCAGGTTGCAGAGTGGCTTTACTTAGAAGGTAAAAATAAATAAGGACTTTTTAAGTTGAAGTGTTAGCTTAGATACTGATTTTTAGATCTTATCTAATAGAAACGGGAAAATATTAAATGTTTTCTCGTTTTTTTTTTTTCTTCTTTTTTTCTATAAAAAAACTATTGCTGAATTGATTTTTCTATTGCTATATTGAAGGCACACCGCAAGAAGACGGTGAAATAAAATAATTTTACACACATCATACTCACTCACTACTAGAAGGAAAATCCTATGTCAGCAGTAGCATCCTTAGACGAATTTCTTGAAAAAGTGGCTCAACGTGACGGCCACCAACCTGAATTTTTACAAGCCGTTCGTGAAGTATTCACTTCAATCTGGCCTTTCTTGGAAGCAAATCCTAAATACCGTTCAGAAGCTTTATTAGAGCGTTTAGTTGAACCTGAGCGTGCATTTCAGTTCCGTGTGGCGTGGACTGATGATAAAGGTCAAGTTCAAGTAAACCGAGCTTTTCGCATACAATTCAACAGCGCAATTGGTCCATACAAAGGCGGAATGCGTTTCCATCCATCTGTTAACTTATCGATTTTAAAATTCTTAGGCTTTGAACAGATCTTTAAAAATGCCTTAACCACATTGCCAATGGGCGGTGCGAAAGGCGGTTCAGATTTTGATCCTAAAGGAAAATCAGATGCAGAAGTCATGCGTTTTTGCCAAGCGTTAATGGCTGAGCTTTATCGTCATGTCGGTCCGGATACCGATGTGCCGGCAGGCGATATCGGTGTAGGTGGTCGAGAGGTCGGCTATCTTGCAGGCTATATGAAAAAATTATCAAACCAAGCTGCTTGTGTGTTTACGGGGCGTGGTCTTTCATTCGGTGGGAGTTTAATTCGTCCTGAAGCGACGGGTTATGGTTTGGTGTATTTCGCACAAGCAATGCTCGCTGAAAAAGGGGATTGCTTCCAAGGTAAAACCGTTTTAGTTTCTGGCTCGGGTAACGTGGCTCAATATGCCATTGAAAAAGCGATGGAGCTCGGTGCGAAAGTGGTAACCTGTTCTGACTCGGCGGGTTATGTATATTTGCCAGAAGGTTTTGATCGTGAAAAATTAGCCGCGTTATTAGAACTCAAAAACGTAAAACGTGGTCGCGTAAAAGAATTTGCGGAACAGTTTGGTTTGCAATATGTTGCGGGTAAACGCCCTTGGGAAGTGAAAGCTGATATCGCTCTTCCTTGTGCAACCCAAAACGAATTAGAGATTTCAGACGCTAAAGCCTTAATTGCAAATGGCGTGAAATTAGTTGCTGAAGGTGCAAACATGCCAACCACTATCGAAGCTACAGAGGCATTCTTAGAGGCTGGCGTGTTATTTGGGCCTGGCAAAGCAGCAAATGCCGGTGGTGTAGCAACGTCAGGTTTAGAAATGGCACAAAGCTCACAACGTTTGTATTGGTCGGCTGAAGAAGTGGATAAACAGCTTCATCGTATCATGTTAGATATTCATGCAAACTGTAAAAAATATGGCACAGTCGCAGGTCAAGCAAACATTAACTATGTTGTCGGGGCAAATGTTGCAGGCTTTGTGAAAGTGGCTGATGCAATGTTGGCGCAAGGGGTTTATTAAGCCAATAAATGAATGAAAAAATGACCGCACTTTGTGATGAAGTGCGGTCATTTTTTATAGTGAATTTCTCAAGTTGAAATGGGCTTGTGGCTTGCTTTTTTGCTCAAAAAGTGTAAAATCTTCAGGCTTTTTGTCTATATATACAGAGAAAAAAGTAAGCTATATTCTTAAATCACTTTCGAGTTTGAGAATATTCTTTTAGTAATTAAACATTTAGAGGAAGGTTATGGTAACCATTCGTTTATCTCGTGGCGGAGCTAAAAAACGCCCATTTTATCAAATCGTAGTAACTGATAGTCGTTCACCACGTGACGGTCGTTTCATTGAGCGTGTAGGTTTCTTCAACCCAATCGCACAAGGTAACGCAGAGCGTCTTCGTGTTGATCTTGAGCGTGTAAACCACTGGGTTGCTCAAGGTGCTTCACTTTCAGACCGTGTTGCGACTTTGGTAAAAGAAGCTCAAAAAGCATAATCTCGCTTTTTGATTTAGTTCTTAAACTAAGATAGGTGAAAAATATGGAACAACAACGTATTGAAGTTGTGGGCAAATTAGGCTCAACCTACGGTATTCGTGGGTGGTTACGTATTTATTCATCAACAGAACAAGCTGAAAGCATTTTTGATTATCAACCTTGGTTTTTAAAAATCAAAGGTGAATGGCAGCCAACTGAATTAGAAAACTGGCGTCATCATAATCACGAAATCATCGTCAAATTAAAAGGCGTTGATGATCGTGAAGCTGCACAAATTTTAGCAAATGTTGAAATTGGTGTGGATTTATCTGTATTCCCAGAACTGGAAGAAGGCGATTATTACTGGCACGATTTAATCGGTTGTTCAGTCGTCAACTTAGAAGGTTATACAATGGGAACGGTAACAGAGATGATGGAAACTGGTTCTAATGATGTGTTAGTGGTGAAAGCCAATACTAAAGATGCTTTTGGAAAACAAGAGCGGTTAATTCCGTTCTTGTATGAACAAGTAGTTAAAAGAGTCGATCTCACCACGAAAACAATTGAAGTGGATTGGGACGCTGGTTTCTAATCTCAAGTATGCACAAACGTAATGTAGTAGGCTTTTTATGTGGATAGGGGTGATTTCATTATTCCCCGAAATGTTTAAAGCGATTACGGAATTTGGGGTTACAGGTAGAGCCGTAAAACATAATCTTCTGCAAGTAGAATGTTGGAATCCAAGAGATTTTACATTCGACAAGCATAAAACCGTGGATGATCGTCCTTATGGTGGTGGTCCGGGAATGCTGATGATGGTGCAACCTTTACGGGATGCGATTCATGCTGCGAAAGCAGCGGCAGGAGAAGGCGCAAAGGTGATTTACCTTTCGCCACAAGGACGTAAACTCGATCAAGGCGGCGTAACCGAGCTTGCTCAAAATCAGAAATTGATTTTGGTATGTGGACGTTACGAAGGTATTGATGAGCGATTGATTCAAACTGAAATTGATGAAGAATGGTCAATTGGCGATTACGTTCTGACTGGTGGGGAATTGCCGGCAATGACATTAATTGATGCTGTTGCGCGTTTTATTCCCGGTGTATTAGGCAAACAAGCCTCCGCAGAAGAAGATTCTTTTGCAGACGGTTTATTAGATTGCCCGCATTACACCAGACCGGAAGTGTTAGAAGGATTAACTGTACCACCTGTGCTGATGTCGGGACATCACGAAGAAATTCGGAAATGGCGATTAAAACAATCGCTACAAAGAACGTGGCTCCGACGCCCTGAGCTCTTAGAAGGCCTAGCTCTGACTGACGAACAACGTAAACTGTTAAAAGAGGCGCAAGCCGAGCATAACAGTTAGTTTCAGTTACATCTAGGATCAATAAAGGATCAAACAATGTCTAACATTATCAAACAACTTGAACAAGAACAATTAAAACAAAACGTACCTAGCTTCCGCCCAGGTGATACTTTAGAAGTTAAAGTATGGGTAGTTGAAGGTAGCAAACGTCGTTTGCAAGCATTCGAAGGCGTGGTTATTGCAATTCGTAACCGTGGTTTGCATTCAGCATTCACTTTACGTAAAATTTCTAACGGTGTAGGTGTTGAGCGTGTATTCCAAACTCACTCACCAGTCGTAGATTCAATCACTGTTAAACGTAAAGGTGCAGTACGTAAAGCTAAACTTTACTACTTACGTGAACGTTCAGGTAAATCTGCTCGTATTAAAGAGCGTTTGGGCGAATAATTCGCAAAATAAAAAAGGCTTGGTTTTCCAAGCCTTTTTTGTTTTTAAGTGCGGTCAGAATTAAGACCGCTTCATAATTTCAAAAAACTCATCGTTGGTTTTTGCCACCATAAGTTTGTCGATGAGGAATTCCATCGCTTCCACTTCACCCATTGGGTTAAGGATTTTGCGTAGAATCCACATTTTTTGTAATTCATCTGGTGTGGTAAGTAAATCTTCTTTACGCGTACCAGAACGGTTGAAGTCGATCGCTGGGAACACACGTTTTTCTGCAATTTTGCGAGAAAGATGTAATTCCATATTACCGGTACCTTTAAATTCTTCAAAGATAACCTCATCCATTTTTGAACCGGTATCCACAAGTGCAGTCGCAATAATGGTTAAACTACCACCTTCTTCCACGTTACGCGCCGCACCAAAGAAACGTTTTGGACGATGTAAAGCATTTGCATCCACACCACCAGAAAGAATTTTACCGGATGCTGGTGTCACGGTATTGTAAGCACGTGCTAAACGAGTAATAGAGTCGAGTAAAATCACCACATCTTTTTTGTGCTCAACAGAACGTTTTGCTTTCTCAATAACCATTTCTGCTACTTGAACGTGACGGGTTGCTGGTTCATCAAAGGTAGAGGCAATCACTTCACCTTTTACCGAACGTTGCATTTCCGTTACTTCTTCTGGACGTTCATCAATTAAAAGCACGATTAGCTCACATTCTGGATAATTGTGCGTGATGCTTTGTGCAATGTTTTGTAACAACATGGTTTTACCGGCTTTTGGTGGAGCCACGATAAGACCACGTTGACCTTTACCAATCGGAGACGCTAAATCCAAAATACGCGCGGTTAAATCTTCGGTTGAGCCATTACCACGTTCCATTCTTAAGCGAGAATTCGCGTGTAATGGGGTTAAGTTTTCGAAAAGGATTTTGCTACGAGAGACTTCAGGTTTGTCATCGTTGACTTGGTCGACTTTTAAAAGTGCAAAATAGCGTTCACCTTCTTTTGGTGGACGGATTTTGCCTTCGATTTTATCACCAGTTTGAAGATTGAAACGACGAATTTGACTTGGGGAAACGTAGATGTCATCAGGACCAGCAAGGTAGGAACTGTCTGCGGAGCGTAAGAAACCGAAACCATCGGGTAAAATCTCCAATACGCCGCCGCCAAAAATGTCTTCACCGCTCTTGGCGTGCTGTTTCAAAATAGCAAAAACAATATCTTGTTTACGTAAACGGGCAAGATTTTCCAAACCCATTTGTTCTTCGCCAAGTTTCACAAGATCAGAAACAGGCGTGTTTTTAAGTTCTGTAAGATGCATAATTAATAATGTTGGAACTAATAAGAGTTGATAATACTGAATTGTTTGAATGGTGGGCAATGCCCTTAAGAATGCTGCGTAAATTACCACTAAAATGCAGTACTGTCTAGTTTTTGTTAGAAAAAACAGGGTAAAATAGCGGACGATATAGAGATTATTATTGCATATTGATTAATTATGCGTAATAATTGAATAATTAATCATTTTTATAATCGAGATAAGGATAACTTATGGCTCTCTGGGGTGGTCGTTTTACACAAGCGGCAGACAAACGTTTTAAAGATTTTAATGATAGCCTGCGTTTTGATTATCGCTTGGCAGAGCAAGATATTGAAGGCTCAATTGGTTGGTCTAAAGCTTTAGTGAATGTTGGTGTATTAAGTGCTGAAGAGCAACAACAGCTAGGGGTTGCCTTAAATGAATTATTAATCGAAGTGCGGTCAAATCCACAAGCGATTTTGCAGGATGATGCAGAAGATATTCATAGCTGGGTGGAAAGTAAACTTATTGATAAAGTGGGTAATTTAGGTAAAAAATTACACACGGGTCGTAGCCGTAATGACCAAGTTGCACTTGATATCAAAATGTGGTGTAAACAACGTGTAGTCGAGTTGCAAGAGTCAGTTCGTAATCTTCAACGTCACTTAGTACAAACTGCTGAAAATACGCAAGATGCGGTGATGCCGGGTTATACCCATTTACAACGTGCACAACCAATCACTTTTGCTCATTGGTGTATGGCCTATGTGGAAATGTTTGAGCGTGATTATTCACGTCTTACAGATGCTTATAAACGAATGAATAGCTGCCCATTAGGCAGTGGCGCACTTGCAGGAACAGCCTATGCAGTCGATCGTGAACAATTAGCCATCGATCTTGATTTTGCTTTTGCGACGCGTAATAGTTTGGATAGCGTCTCTGATCGTGATCATATTGTGGAATTACTTTCAACGGCGTCTTTAAGTATGGCGCACCTTTCTCGTTTCGCAGAAGATATGATTATTTTCAACAGTGGTGAAGCGAATTTTGTGGAATTGTCAGATCGTGTGACTTCAGGCTCGTCTTTAATGCCGCAAAAGAAAAATCCAGACGCTTGTGAATTGATTCGTGGTAAAGCGGGCCGTGTCATGGGGGCATTAACCGGTATGTTGATGACTTTAAAAGGTTTGCCGTTAGCGTATAACAAAGATATGCAAGAAGACAAAGAAGGGATCTTTGATGCGTTAGATACCTGGCAAGATTGCGTAGATATGGCGACTTTTGTACTAGATGAATTAAAAGTGAATACCGACCGTACACGCGAAGCTGCCTTAAAAGGTTATTCAAATGCAACAGAGCTAGCGGATTACCTTGTGGCAAAAGGTGTACCATTCCGTGATTCTCACCATATTGTCGGTGAAACCGTGGTTTATGCCATTGAAAAAGGAAAAGCGTTGGAAGACTTAACCATTCCTGAGTTCCGTCAATTCAGTGATGTGGTGGGAGATGATGTCTATGACATTCTTTCACTACAATCTTGTTTAGATAAACGTTGTGCGAAAGGTGGGGTTTCACCACTTCGAGTAGCAGAGGCGATTGCAGAAGCAAAAGCGAGATTGGCTTAATTAGCGTAAATAAAAGAGCGGTTAAAAAATATTGTGTTTTTTGACCGCTCTTTCGTTTTTATGGCGTAGGTGGATCCATTAATTCAAGGATTTTATCGGTAGGCTCTTTTATATCGAAACTCGATCCCATTAATAATGAAAAAGTCTCATCATTTCGTTTGCAAGCAGCATGAGAAATTAGCTTACCTTTCTTATTACGCAAATCGATAGTAACTTGACTGATGCTCGTCTTATCTACTGCTCTTTCTTTTATTATCGTCCACAACTGATTATTTTCTGTTGGTGGAAGAAAAAGAGTCGCTTCTGTGGCATAAGCTTGTAAGTAAGCATTATCTATCGTTTGATCAGCCACATTCACATCGTTTTTCATGTAAGTGAATGTTTTAAGATTATTTAGCGCGACCCAAATCTTTTCACCTTTGGTGGTTTCACATTTTACAACATCAATGACGCTCTCACCGAGATTCATAGCATTCTCATTTGCGAGCGAACATGCTGGAACTGCAGCCAAAAATACCCATAAATATTTTTTCATTAAATTAATCTCTGAAGTTATTAAATTGGAATGGTTGACCTAATTCGGCGCCTTTCACCAATTGAATAACAGCTTGTAAATCATCACGTGATTTACCAGTTACGCGCACTTGTTCACCTTGAATTTGAGTTTGAACTTTGATTTTTGAATCTTTCACTAATTTAGTGATTTTTTTCGCCATCTCCGTTTCAATCCCTTGTTTTAATTTGATTTCTTTGGTGTAAAGTTTACCGTGGTGTTCACTTTCTGTTGGGATATCTAACGAGCTATGCTCAATGCCACGTTTTACAAACGCACCAATTAAGATTTCAATTAACTGCTCTAATTGGAAATCAGATTCGGTCGTCACTTTCACGGTTTCGCTTTTTTCATTTAATTCAATCACCGCTTCCACGCCACGAAAATCATAACGTGTACTTAATACACGGTTTGCATTTTCAACTGCATTACGCACTTCGTGCATAGTAATTTCAGATACGATATCAAAAGATGGCATAAGTTTTCTCCCAAAATGAATTAAATTCGATCATTTGCACTTAAAAGACATAAAAGTGCGGTTAAGTCAGCAAAGTTTACCACAATTTGTGCTTGTTGTTGCACCTTCGGTTTCGCATGAAATGCCACGCCTAATCCGGCGACATTCATCATCGCCAAATCATTGGCGCCATCACCAATGGCGAGGGTGTTTTTGCGTGGAATACTGTATTCCTCAGCGAGTTTTTGCAAGGTATTCGCTTTGTATTGTGCATCGACCACGCTGCCTTTTACATTACCAGTGAGCGTGCCATCAATAATTTCAAATTGATTAGATGCCGCAAAGTCAAGGTTTAATAAACTTTTTAAGTAATCAGCGAAATAGGTAAAGCCACCAGAAGCAATGGCGGTTTTCCAACCATGTTGTTGTAATGTCTTAATGGTTTCAATTAAGCCTGGCATTAAAGGCAATTTTTCACGTACTTGTTGCAAAATACTTTCTGGCGCGCCTTTAAGCGTACCGACGCGACGACGCAAACTTTGTTCAAAATCGAGCTCGCCACGCATTGCGCTTTCAGTAATGGCAGAAACCAGTTCACCCGTGCCAGCCAGTTTAGCGATCTCATCGATACATTCAATTTGAATGGCAGTAGAATCCATATCCATTACCAATAAACCTTTTTCTGATAATTTTGCATCAAAATCCAGTTTGGCGATGTCTAATTGCAGGTCGTGAGCATGGGCAATAAAATCGGCTAGCCATTTGCCTTTTAAAAGGACAACGGTATTTTTTTCAACGTTCCATGCATCAAAACACTGGAAAGATTGACCGCACTTTTGTTGGAATTCGAGTAATTTCGCTAAATTCAGCGTTGTGCCGTATAAAATAAACGCATGTGTTTCATCGGAATGAGGCAAATCAGACGAAAGTGCGGTGGGGAATTGGGGATATTTTTGAGTAATGCTTGCAAGGTTTTGAATTTGCATAGAAAATCCTGTAAATTGTGAATACTCATCTATTCTAGCCGATCTTGGCGAAAAAATGGAAAAACAACGTGCAATTAATTAAAGAAAAACTTCAAAAATCATTGATGTTTGGGCTCATCGTGCTGCTTTGTATCGGTGCCATGGCCGTGATTTTGTTTGGTGTGAAACAATTTAAGATTGGTTCACAGCTTTCAAGTGTGAATCAAGTCGCAAATTTATCGCATACTTTGGTTCGTCAGCAGGCAAATTTATTTTCGGTTTTATTAACTAATAATGCGAAATCCGATCAGCTCGTCGAAAATTTGGATAATTTAGTTAAAGAAAACTTTGTGCTCGATGCAACCATTTATGATTATAACGGCAAGGAATTAGCACAAAGTACCAATACCGGTAATCTTCGTGAGCAACTTGGTCTAGAACATAAAAATGAAGGTGAGTTTTCAACACAGCAAATTGTTGAGCCCATTTATTCTGCTTCTAATAACGCTGTTCGTGGCTTCTTGCGAGTGACGTTTGACGCCCAATATGCTCAAACAACGCAGAGCAAAATTAATCAAGTCTTCCACCGCTTATATGGTGAAATTGTGGTGGTCTTTTTATTAGGTGCTTTATTCGCCAGTTCCATTCATTATTTTTTAAGTCATTATCGTCGAACATATCGAAAACCAGTAGAAACTAAAACGGTGGTAAATTTACAAGGTAAATCGAGTAGCCAACGTTTCCATCAACGTCGTCGAAGAATTTGATCAAGGTAAATAAAATTGCAGATATTGCTCAAGTCAATCAGTAAATAAGGTAGAATACTCAGAATTATTTAGATAGGAGAAAAACATGGCAACTCGTAGACAACTAGCCAACGCAATTCGTGCGCTATCAATGGATGCAGTACAAAAAGCAAAATCAGGCCACCCTGGCGCACCAATGGGAATGGCGGATATCGCTGAGGTATTATGGCGCGATTTCTTAAAACACAATCCAAACAACCCTAAATGGGCTGATCGCGACCGTTTTGTGCTTTCTAACGGCCACGGTTCAATGTTGATTTATAGCTTATTACATTTAACAGGCTATGATCTTTCTATCGAAGATTTAAAACAATTCCGTCAATTACATTCTAAAACGCCAGGCCACCCAGAATATGGTTATGCACCAGGTGTTGAAACCACAACTGGTCCGTTAGGTCAAGGCATCACTAATGCTGTAGGGATGGCGATTGCTGAGAAAACCTTAGCGGGTCAATTTAACCGTGAAGGCCATGAAATCGTAGACCACCACACTTATGTGTTCTTAGGCGATGGCTGTTTAATGGAAGGGATTTCTCATGAAGCTTGCTCTTTAGCAGGCACATTAGGCCTTGGTAAATTAATCGCATTCTACGATGACAATAACATTTCGATTGATGGTCATGTAGATGGTTGGTTCAGCGATGATACCGCAGCTCGTTTTGAAGCTTATGGCTGGCAAGTGATTCGCAATGTGGATGGTCACGATGCAGAACAAATTCGTGCAGCGACTATTCTTGCTCAAGCAGAAAAAGAAAAACCAACGTTGATTATTTGTAAAACCATTATCGGTTTTGGTTCACCAAATAAATCAGGTTCTCATGATTGCCACGGTGCACCATTAGGCGATGAAGAAATCGCATTAACCCGTAAAGCGCTAGGCTGGGAATATGGTCCATTTGAAATTCCGGCTGAGTATTATGCTGAATGGTCTGCAAAAGAAAAAGGTGCTGCAGCAGAAAAATCTTGGGAAGAAAAATTTGCCGCTTATGCTAAAGCATATCCAGAACTTGCTGCAGAATTTACACGTCGTGTAAATGGTGAATTACCATCAAATTGGGCTACAGAATCTAAAGCGTTCATTGAAAAATTACAAGCGAACCCAGCGAGCATTGCAAGCCGTAAAGCATCACAAAATGCAATCGAAGCTTATGCACATGTGTTACCTGAATTTTTAGGTGGATCTGCAGACTTAGCAAGCTCTAACTTAACGTTATGGAGCGGCTCTAAACCAATTCGTGCACACGAAAACGTAGGTGGCAACTACCTTAACTATGGTGTGCGGGAGTTCGGTATGTCAGCGATTATGAATGGTATTGCTTTACACGGCGGGTTCATTCCTTACGGCGCAACCTTCTTAATGTTCTACGAATATGCACACAATGCAGTGCGTATGGCGGCATTAATGAAACAACGCACTTTATTCGTTTATACTCATGACTCGATCGGCTTAGGCGAAGATGGCCCAACTCACCAACCAGTTGAGCAAACCACCTCATTACGCTTAATTCCAAATCTTGAAACATGGCGTCCATGTGACCAAGTGGAATCAGCTATCGCATGGCAACAAGCGGTTGAACGTCAAGATGGTCCAAGTGCATTGATCTTTACTCGTCAAAACTTAGCACAAATGGACCGCACTTCTGCACAATTAGATGCTGTTAAACGTGGTGCTTATGTGTTAAAAGACTGTGATGGCACACCTGAGTTAATCTTCATTGCAACAGGTTCTGAAGTGGAATTAGCGATGAAAGCAGCAGATATATTGAGTGCTGAAGGTAAAAAAGTACGTGTCGTCTCTATGCCAAGTACTAATCGTTTCGATAAACAAGATGCAGCGTACCGTGAAAGCGTATTACCAGCAGCAGTAACCAAACGTGTTGCGATTGAAGCAGGCATTGCCGACTTCTGGTATAAATACGTTGGCTTTGAAGGTCGCGTAGTAGGTATGAATAGCTTCGGTGAATCAGCACCTGCGGATCAATTATTCAAACTCTTTGGTTTCACCGTGGATAACGTGGTGGCAAAAGCAAAAGAGATTTTATAATCCTTAAAATTGAAGGCAGATATTTATCTGCCTTTTTTATTTAATAAGCAAGGGGGAGTATAATATGGAATGTTCTAAGATTAGACGTAAGGATAGGGCGATCACTGATTATCATCGTATGTTAGAAATTATGAATCAGTGTGATATTTGCCGTTTAGGATTACAAGATGATGAAAGTGTTTATATTGTTCCATTAAATTTTGGTTTTAAGGCAGATAATGAAGAACTTACTCTTTATTTCCATGGATTTGTTAAAGGGAAAAAGATTGAACTGATTAAAAAGAATAAATTAGCTGGTTTTGAAATGGACCGTAAACATGAAATTGTAAAAGCAGAAATTGCCTGTGATTATTCTTTTTTATATCAGAGCATTATTGGAAAAGGGAATTTATTCATTATCGAAGATAAAGATGAGAAGATTGATGCTCTACAATATTTAATGGAACACTATACACAGAAAAATGATTGGCAGTTTAGTGAGAATGAGCTAAACAAAATCGTGGTTATTAAGATGAATGTGACTCAATGGTCATGTAAAGAGCACTAATTTTATTGCTGAGAGAAGTGCGGTCAAAAATAAGAAGATTTTTGATCGCACTTTGTTTTTATTTGGCTTCACCTTGTTATCAAAGCCTTTTTTCGTCAATCCATTGAGTTAGCTTTTTAAGTTTGTTAAAATTTGCAGTACTTTTTGCAATAAAAATAAAACGTAAAAAGTGAGTTCGGAAGAAGGTAGCTGGAGAGTAGGGAATTGCCCCTACGCCGACGAGGTAAAATCTTTCAGGCGCAATCGCAAGGTTGCAGGGACTGTTACTGGACGAACCCTTGGAGAGATCCATTGCATTTTATTGATGTAAATGGACGCCGAAGGCGCAAAAGAGCGGTCGATTTTTCGATTGTTTTCCAAACGCTCAGGCAAAAGGACAGGGGCAAAAGACAATCGGTATTATCAAAAATATTTCTATCGGGATTCTTCTTGTCTCCTTGTCGAGTTTATTTGTATTTTAAACGACGAGGAATCATCAATGTCATTACAGACAACCTTATCTGCGATTAGCAGCTTTGTATGGGGACCGCCCCTACTCATTCTATTGTCCGGAACAGGACTTTATCTCACCCTTCGTTTAGGTTTCTTACAAATTCGTTATTTGCCGCGTGCATTGGGCTATTTATTTGCTCGAGGTGCGAATAAAGGTAAGGGGGATGTGTCTTCTTTTGCGGCACTTTGTACGGCATTAGCGGCAACTATTGGTACAGGGAATATCGTGGGTGTAGCGACTGCAGTACAAGCGGGCGGACCTGGCGCAATTTTTTGGATGTGGCTAGTTGCATTATTAGGCATGGCAACTAAATACGCTGAATGTTTACTTGCCGTGAAATATCGTGTTCGAGATAAATACGGTTTTATGGCCGGTGGACCAATGTATTACATCGAACGCGGTCTTGGTATTAAATGGCTAGCCAAATTATTTGCGCTCTTTGGAGTCTTGGTGGCCTTTTTCGGTATTGGTACCTTCCCTCAAATAAATGCCATTACGCATGCGATGCAAGACACATTCAATGTACCCGTTATTATTACTGCAACAGTGGTGACGGTGTTGGTCGCCATGATTATTCTCGGTGGTGTAAGACGTATTGCGACAGCTTCTTCAGTGATTGTGCCTTTTATGGCAATCGGCTATGTGGTGACCTCAATTATTATCTTAATCGTTAATTACGACAAATTGCCTGCTGCAATTGCATTAATTATTCATAGTGCGTTTAACCCACAAGCGGCTTTAGGCGGTGCAGTTGGTTTTACCGTGATGAAAGCGATTCAATCGGGTGTTGCGCGCGGTATTTTCTCAAATGAATCTGGTTTAGGGAGTGCACCTATTGCTGCTGCGGCAGCACAAACTAAAGAGCCTGTTCGTCAGGGATTAATCTCGATGACAGGAACTTTCTTAGATACCATTATTGTGTGTACGATGACGGGATTAGTACTTGTTATTACGGGGGCATGGAGTAATCCTGAGCTTTCTGGCGCAAGTGTGACCAACTACGCTTTTGCACAGGGCTTAGGCACATCAATCGGTGCAACTATTGTAACCGTTGGCTTATTATTCTTTGCTTTCACTACAATTTTAGGGTGGTGTTACTATGGAGAGCGTTGTTTCCTTTACTTAGTTGGTATCCGTGGTATTAAATTTTATCGCTTCATGTTTATTGTTTTGGTCGGGACGGGTTCATTCCTCACCTTAGATTTAATCTGGATTTTAGCGGATATCGTGAATGGTTTAATGGCCTTCCCGAACTTGATAGCATTAATTGGTTTGCGTAAAGAGATTATTTCAGAAACTAAGGATTACTTTGAACGTTTAAAAGCGACGCAACATGATCAAGATGAATTAGCCTAATTCATATCGTAAAAAGAAAAGGGAAGCTGAGCGCTTCCCTTTGTTGTTTACAGCTTTATATCATAACAAGTTTGCACAGAAAGAAAATTATATTTTTTCAGAAATTAGATCCCGATCATATTTTTGAACATTTGTTTTTTTATTTGACTAAAAGCACTTGAAAAAGCAGTGCAAGGTCGATATGTTGTTATTAAAGATGAACTGAACCGAAGGGTTCATTTAACCAAAAGAGGTAAATGCTATGACACTCAATATCACAAGCAAACAAATGGAAATCACCCCTGCAATCCGTGAACATGTGGAGGGAAGACTTGCAAAATTAGAGAAATGGCACACTCAACTGATTAGCCCGCACTTTGTGTTAAATAAAGTGCCAAACGGCTTTTCTGTAGAGGCTTCAATTGGAACCCCGTTAGGTAATCTGTTAGCCAGTGCAACAGCAGAGGATATGTATAAAGCGATCAATGAAGTTGAAGAAAAATTAGAACGCCAATTAAACAAACTTCAACATAAAGGTGAATCCCGTCGAGCAGATGAACGTTTGAAAGATTCTTTTGAAAAATAAGGGATAGTGAATAAATAAAAGGGCGAACATGATGTTCGCCCTTTTTTATTAAGGAAATAATGAGTTAAAAACGAATTTCAACAGATGCTGCGAAATTACGCCCAGGCGCATAAAAACGCTCTAAACCTTTCCCTTCTTTATCAACTGAATCAGTCGTACTTATTTTGTTAATGCCACGTAAAGTATCCCAGGTGTGATATTTACGATTAAATAAGTTATAAAGCCCTGCTCGTAGTGTGATATTTTTATTCACTTTATAGAAACCATATAGATCGAATAAGACAGCTGAATTATTGAGATAAGGGTAGCTTTTGACTTCTCTCTCAAAGTTAGCCGTGTACTGTACTATTTGTGCATCTTTAGCTTTCTTCGCACCAAGGTAACTAGCTTTCGCATTAATTCCCCAAAGGTCATTTGGATCTTCATAGCCGATACCTAAAATCACTTTAATTGGCTGAATAGAAAGTAAGCTTGCTTCAGTGCCACTTAATTTTCCTTTGGCATAACCAAGATTAGCTAAGAATTTCCAACCTTGTGGAATGGTCGAAGAAACTTGTTCCAAGTTAACTTTACTGGTGAATTCCACGCCTGAAATTCTAGCGCGATCAATATTTACTGCTTGTTGTGCGATAGTTGTGTAATAAGGTAACTGTCCATAGCCAGCACTATATGGATCATAGAATTGATTCCGCTTTTTATAGGTTGATTCCTGTTCATAGAGGAAGTTTTTATAACGAGTATGATACAGATTTAGACCGAATGAACCTAATTGGTGTTCTGCTTGAAGATGAATAGATTGATTAAGAGCCTGTTCAGCTTCTAAATCAGGATTCGCTAGCCAGTTACCCGCTGCATGGTTATAAGTAAAATACATCTCTGAGGCTGTTGGAATACGGAAACCAGTAGAAATGTTATAACCAATTTTCCAAATATCATTAAGTTGGGCATCTAATCCTAATGAACCACTGACACTTTGGAATGTATTTGATGGAGGAGTGCTACTACAAGCACGACAGGTTGCATTTAAATCTTGTGGCACCAATTCATCCCAATCATAACGAATACCAAGTTGGCTAGAAAAAATGTCATTCCAAGTTACGTTATCTTGTAACTGAGTGAAGAATGAACGTGTTCTTACTGGATGTTGAATAGATTCGCTATCTTTTGCACTAGATCCATCGGCATTTATATTTAGATATTCATGATTATTGCGGTTATCAAAATCTTTTTGTGAAATACCGGTTTTTATAGTGAATTGATGGCTACCAAAACGACTTTCCCACGGCTGAAAATCAGCACGTAACGATCCACGCATAAATCGAGTATTCATGTGTGTATCTTGGATTTCATATAAACGTTTTTCCGATGGTTTGCTAAAATCAGCATTATAATTATGCCCACCTTTGTAGTTATTTGAACCAACATTCGTTTTTTGCCAATCAAAGTCAGTTTTCACATAACTTAACCAACGATTATTTTCCGGAAAATATTCATAGGCAAGGTTGGCATTATAGCGTTTACCAATATCTTCAGATTCTCGCCAAATACCCGCTAGTTGGTAAGATTTTTCATCAACAAAATTATCGGCCTTTTGCCCATTAAATGAAGCACTTACACGATGAGATGGCGTAATAAAGTAGCCAATTTTCGCTAAATAACTGTTATTTTTATGATGTGCAGGATCTGGGATGCCGCGAGCATTACCAAAAATATCTTCGCCGTTACCACGACTTTTCATTTCATGTCCGTTACGGCGAGAATAGAGTAGCGTTGCATCAAATTTATCATCTTTATAAGCAACACCTAAAGTGTGTGTCCATTCGCTATTTTTACTTGCGTAACCGTTTTTAAGTAATACACCCCATTTTTTATTTGGCAGAATAATATCATCAGCACCTAAAGTGCGGTAATTTACTGAACCGCCTAATGATCCACTTCCTGCATTGAAGGAATCTGAACCACGCATAATGTCAATACCTTGCACTAATTCTGGATCAATACTTAATCGTGAGCTATTAAAGTTACCATAACGTGCATAAAGTGAGTTTTCTTCTGATTCAGGCAAATTAACGCCATCAATACTAATACCAACTCGATTTCCTTCAACGCCACGCATTGCAAAGCCTTTATTGCGACGACCATTATCGCTAATGCCTACATCAGTTGCATAACGCACTAAGTCATAATTATCAGCCACCAATTCTTCTTGAATGACCTTACGAGTTTTTTTAATTTGACTCGCTTTGATTTCAGTATCGGTTACCGTGATGGTATCTAATGTTGTTTGTTCTTCTGCGTAAGCTTGTAAGGCTACCGCTACACAAATTGCACCTAAAGAAGGAGGAAATTTAAGAGCCATATATTCACCTAAAATTTAATTTGATTTATAAACTTTGGAGTGAATTTTACAAAAGTTAAATAATTTTGACAATGCTATTGCAAATTATTTTCATTTTCTGTAAATTGTGCACATCTATTTATAAAACATAAACAATAAGGATTCTCCTATGAGTAAAATTAAACTTTCAATCATTGCTCTTTCTTGTGTTATGGCATTAAGTGCTTGTTCTTCTAGCTCGAAAGGCGGTACAGATAATTCAGAGCAAATTCGCCAACTCGAAAGCGATTTAAATCAAAAAATAGCTGAGTTATCTAAGAAAGCAGAAAGCAACGCTTCAAAATCAAGTACTAACAGTACTCAAAGTCTAGGTAGTCAAAATCAAACTAGCCAAAGTAGTCAAAATCAAACTAGTCAAACTGGAACAAAGGGGTCGTACACATATACATCATCTTCAGACACAGATGCAAAACTAAAAGAACTTGAAAAATTACTTGCGGATGAAAAATCTAAAGTTTCATTAGGCGATAAAATTTTTGGTGGGACTAGTGGTGAGATGACAGATTATATTTCAGGTGGAGTGCTAGTTGGAGAGAAAAATGATGCTTCCCGCCCACAAGCACGAGATATCCGTGATCTGACGATCACTGATGAAAATGGTCAATTAGTGGATATCAATATTTTAAGAAGAGCAGGAGATATGGATCCTGAGAGTTATGAGCCATATGACGATCAATATAACCTTCGTAAAGAACGTCAAACGATTTTAAGTAATAGTAATTTTAAATCTAGCGCATTTGGTGCCTATTACGACACATTAACAGGTAATCGATATTTCTTTGCGCAAGGCTTACCAACAGCTGTAAGTCAAATTCCAACCGCAGGTCAAGTGGAGTATAAAGGTGGTGCTGTTTATAAGAAAGATGGTGAGCAAAATTACAGTGAACTAAGCCAGATGACAGCAACAGCAGATTTTGCTACAAAAGTGATTGATATCAATATTGCAGGAAAAACAAATGCCTTACCAGGAATGAATTTTGGCGGTAAGATCTCTGGTAACAGTTTTGCCGGAAATGCGAATGGTATTAAAACCCAAGGTGGTTTCTTTGGTGAAAATGCACAAGAAATGACAGGTCTATTCATTAACGAAGCAGACCAAGCTCGTGGTGCATTTGGTGGTATTAAGCAATAATATCTAATAATCAATAGTAAAAAGGCGAACATGATGTTCGCCTTTTTATTAGATATCTTGAACCACAAGTTGTAATGCGTGGCGTTGGAATTGTTGTGCTTTACGGTGTTTAAAACGTCTTAGACGTAAATTACGTGAAGCTGAAATATCTCTTGATGCTTTTTTCTTTAAGAAGGTTTTTCTTTTTAACATTTTTTTCTCCTTGTTTTCTTTCTATTTAATAAAAGCTCTATTTTTTCTGACCGCACTTATTCTGTTGCGGTCGCTTGGTTTTCTTGAACGCGATGATAATTCACAATGCTGTTCATGTAGCGGCGAATATTCTCGACATATTGGTAAGCCTCATAGCCGCGAGCGTAACCATATTTTAAGTTTGAATAATGGCGCTTTTCCGATAATAGTTGAAGATTATTTTTTACATCTAACCAGTTATCAGGATTGCCGCCTAATTTTTTAGTTAGGCGACGAGCATCTAAAATATGCCCTAACCCCATATTGTATGCCGCTAAAGAATACCAAATTCGGTCTTCTTCTGGAATACTGTCAGGCATTTGGTCGAGTAGCCAATGCAAATATTCCGATCCCGCTTTTATACTTTGTTCGGCATCTGTGCGATTATTAATATTCATCCGCACAGCCGTATCTTTGGTAAGCATCATCATCCCGCGCACACCTGTTGGAGAGGTGGCATAAGGGTCCCAATGCGATTCTTGATAGGCTACAGCGGCTAATAATCGCCAGTCTAAATTTCCTTTGTATTTTTCAAAGAGCGGTTGATATTGAGGGAGAATTTTCTCAACTGCCTCTAAATAAGCCTGAGTATCTACATAGTCAAAGGCAGTAATATGGCGGAAATATTTCTCCTCAATGCGATCAATTAATCCCGTTTCAATGGCATTATTCATAAAATCTAACAAGCCTGCTTGCAACTCATTATAGGATTTATTGGAGAGATACCAATGCACAGTCATTTCATCCGTTAGGTCAAATGCAATCGCTAAGTTAGGGCGAATTTGTTGTGCCGCAGCCACATCAATACTATTTGCAATGGTGTAAGGAATTTTCCCTTCAGCTACTTGAATCAATAATTCTTCTTGGGTTAATTGCTTGTTATTCTGCCATTTAAGTGCAGGAAGTTTTTTCTGTGCAAGGGATAATAATTTTTCTAAGTCTTCCCCCGCAGAAATGATAATTTCTTGCTGTACTTGCGCTAAATCTTTCGGACGATTTTCACCTTTTTTATACACAAGCTGCCAAGAGGCAGAAGTATAAGAGGGCCCTAACTGAAATTTTTCTGCACGTTGAGGCTGGAATAAAAGATTCGCAGCTGCAATATCAATATTGTTGTTCTCTAATTCGTTAAAAAGTTGATCGTTATTTTCTAAAGTTTTAATTTGTAAGCGAACCCCTAAGTAATCAGCAAAGTTTTTTGCTAATTCGTATTCCAAGCCAGATTCGCCCTCATTCCCAATAAAATAGTAAATGGGATTGTTAATGGTGCCGACAATAAGGCTACCGCGATTTTTGATCGCAGTGTAAGGGTTTTGCTCCGATTGCATAATTTTTTGCCAAGGGAACACCATATCCACTGCCCAAAGTAATAATGCAAAGGCAGCAATAATACGTAAAAATAGACCTTTCAATAGATAAACCTTATAAATTGAGATAAGAGACGATTGTAACGAGAATTAAGACAATAAAAAAGCCCCTTTTACTTCAAGGGGCTGTTAAATAAGGATTAACGTTGGCGATCTCGGCGACCACGTTCATTAAAAGTGCGGTCGTTTTTATCGTTAAATTTACGCTGACGACGTTCACCATTACGTTCACCACGGAAGCGATCTTGACCACGATCTCCACGCTCATTACGACGACCATCGCGACGGCCTTTTCCGCCAAAATCGTTACTACCACGTCCGCTGTCTGATTGTGTCGCGCCCATAAAGCTCATTTGCATTTGTTTATTTAAAACGCGAGTTTTAACGAATTGTTGAAGCAATTCTTTTGGCATGCCTTGTGGTAATTCAACGGTAGAGTAGTCATCATAAAGTTTGATATGGCCAATATAACGGCTGTTAATATCACCTTCATTGGAGATAGCACCTACGATATGACGCACTTCTACACCATCCGCACGACCCACTTCGATACGATATAAATCCATCGGTTGTGGTGTGCCGTAGCCTTTACGTTCACCACGACGTTCAGCCGAACGAGGATTTTCACGGCGATCACCACGATCATTACGGTCACGACGACGTTTATCCATTGGTGGATCCGGTGGAAGAATCAGTTTTTGTTTGCCTTGAAGCAACATCAACATTGCAGCAGCAATATCTTCTTGATCCTGATCTGCCGTGAATAAATCTTCTAATAAGCTACGATACATTTCCAGATCGTGATGTTCCAATTGCTTGGTAATTTTGTCTTGGAATTTTTTACGACGACAGGCTTGTAACACTTCATGATTTGGTAATTCAACTTCGTTGATTGGTTTTTTCATTAAGTGTTCAATATTACGAAGTAAACGGCGTTCACGTGGTTCAACGAATAATAATGCACGACCAGAACGACCTGCACGACCAGTACGACCGATACGGTGAACGTACGACTCTGCATCAAGTGGGATGTCATAGTTAACCACAAGACTGATTCGTTCAATATCGATACCGCGCGCAGCAACATCAGTTGCAACCACAATATCAAGGCTACCATTACGTAAGCGATCTAAGGTTTGTTCACGTAATTGTTGTGTCATATCACCGTTTAAAGCTGCAGCACGGAAACCGTGTTTTTCTAATAATTCAGTCACATCAAGTGTGCCTGTTTTAGTACGGGTAAAAATGATTGCCGCATCAAAATCTTCCACTTCTAAGAAGCGTAATAATGCATCATTTTTACGGAAACCTTGAACATACCAACAATTTTGCTCAATATCAGGCGCATTATCGTTATTTACTTTAATTTTCACTTCTTGCGGATTGTTCATGAAGCGTTTTGTGATGCGACGAATTGGCTCAGGCATGGTTGCTGAGAAAAGGGCTGTTTGGTGCTCTTCCGGTAATTCAGCCATAACGGTTTCTACATCATCAATAAAGCCCATACGAAGCATTTCATCGGCTTCATCAAGTACGATTGCTTTTAATTCAGATAGATTTAATGTGTTACGACGGATGTGGTCCAAAATACGACCCGGTGTACCTACAACAACTTGTGCACCTTGTTTTAATGCACGTAATTGAATGTCATAACGTTGGCCACCATAAAGGGTCACGATATTGATGCCTTTGGCATATTTCATGAAGTGTTCGCAAGCATCGGCAACTTGAATTGCAAGTTCACGTGTTGGTGCCATCACCAATAATTGTGGATGTTTTGCGGCTGGATCAATTTTAGCCAAAATAGGTAAAGAGAATGCGGCAGTTTTACCACTACCGGTTTGTGCCATACCAAGTACATCTCTGCCTTCTAGAAGAGCAGGAATACAAGCTTGTTGGATTGGCGAAGGTGTTTCAAAACCAAGGTCAGAAACGGCTTTTAGAATGAATTCAGGCAAGCCTAAATCATTAAAAGTGATTTTGTCTGTCATTAAAATGCTCGAATGTAAGTAAGGAAAGCTCAATTTAGCTTTCAGGTTTATTTGTTACACAAGAAAGAGGCAAGTCTAAAAAACAGCTGTTTTTGTGACCGCACTTTTTTCTTCTTTTTCGTCTTCAGTTTGAGCCGGTTTCAATTTCATCAGCTCTAACACGGCAAAACGATACTCAACAAAGTTATACACCTGATTCGCAATAGCAAGTTTGAATAAAGCCGCAGCTTCATCAATTTGCCCCAAATTGAGTTTTTGTTTTGCTAGATAAAAGTAGGTTTCGGTTAATATTTCTGCATATTGTTGCGAGTTTTCTGCAAATTTGGTTGCCCGCTCTTGCAAATCACTCACAGAAATATTACCTAAATAGTATTGAACGATATTTGTTCCCCAGAAGTCCTTAGATAGCCCTTTAGCTCGTTCAACAAGGTTGGCATGGGCTTCTTGTGGTTTTAATTTTTGTTCGTTCAAATAGAGCCAGAGTACGCGATAAGGATCTTTGGTATCGGCTTCATAAAACTTCATAAAATCGTCTTCAGCAAGATTATAGCGTTCGACGTAATAAAAATTTAAACCACGATTAAGATGGGTATAGTCATAACTTGGGTCCAATTCAAACACCGCATTAAAGGTTTCTAATGCACTGTCGTAATCTTCTTCAAGCAGTAAGTAAAGCCCTAAATAATTGTAAACGGAAGCCATCTTTGGCTGTAACGCGAGGGCTTGTGTAAAGTCATAACGTGCGAGGCCCCATAAACCGAGGGAATCGTATAATACTCCGCGTTCAAAGTGAAGCGTCGCCCGTTCTTCATTACTCATTTTTCCAACTAATAAAACCTGCCCGATTCGGGTAATCATCACTTCTTGTTCGAAGTGCGTATTCGGGTTCTGATCCGCTAGCACGACTTTATTTGGTGCGACAAACACGTTTCCCGATTGTACACAACCGGAAATAAATAAAATCACACTTAGGCTAGACAACGAAACTAGAAAACGGAATAACCGAAAATACTGCATTGTTTTATAAGTTAGTTTGATAATCAAAATGGGTGTGTAAACTGTATTCACACACCCTGTGAGATTATTCTTGTTCTTCTGAAATGTCTTCTGCTGGTGCAGATTCTGCTTCAGTTTCTTGTTTTGGTGCAAGATCTTTCATGGTTAAGCGGATACGACCTTGGCGATCGATTTCAACCACTTTAACCGTCACTTCTTGACCAACTTGAAGATAATCACTCACTTTCTCTACACGTTCTTCAGCGATTTGAGAAATATGAACTAAACCTTCTTTATTTCCAACGATAGCGACGAATGCACCGAAGTCAGCAAGACGAGTTACTTTACCTTTGTAAATTGCGCCAGCTTCAACTTCAGCAACGATTTCTTCAATACGTGCCATCACGTTTTTCGCTGCACTGCTATCTACTGCGGCGATTTTCACTGTACCATCATCATCGATATCGATAGAAGTACCGGTTTCTTCAGTTAATGCACGGATAGTTGCACCACCTTTACCGATAACATCTTTGATTTTCTTCGGATCAATTTTCATGGTGTGAATACGCGGCGCGTAGTCAGAAATATCTGCACGTGGTGCAGGGATTGCTTGTTCCATTACGCCAAGAATGTGCATACGAGCACCTTTTGCTTGGTTTAATGCAATTTGCATAATTTCAGGGGTGATACCTTCAATTTTGATATCCATTTGAAGTGCGGTGACACCTTCACGTGTGCCCGCCACTTTAAAGTCCATATCACCTAAGTGGTCTTCATCACCTAAGATATCTGAAAGAACCACGAATTTCTCTTCTTCTTTCACTAAGCCCATAGCGATACCTGCAACAGCAGCTTTGATTGGAACGCCCGCATCCATTAATGCTAAAGACGCACCACATACAGACGCCATAGAAGAAGAACCATTGGATTCAGTAATTTCAGATACAACACGCACGACATACGGGAATTCTGCAAGACTTGGCATAACCGCAGCGACACCACGTTTTGCTAAACGACCGTGACCGATCTCACGACGTTTTGGTGAGCCGATCATACCCGTTTCACCTACAGAGTATGGAGGGAAGTTGTAGTGGAATAAGAAGTGATCTTGACGTTCACCAGTTAATTCATCAATGATTTGTGCATCACGTTCAGTACCTAACGTTGCAACGGCTAATGCTTGTGTTTCACCACGGGTGAAAATTGCAGAACCGTGAGTACGTGGTAGTACACCTGTGCAAATATCTAATGCACGAACGGTATCAACAGTACGGCCATCAATACGTGGCTCACCTGCAATGATACGGCCACGAACGATTTGGCTTTCAAGTGCGGTGAAAATATCCACGATTTTACCTTCGCTGATCTCTTCATCTTCTGCTGTGATTTGTGCAATCACATCCGCTTTAATTGCATCGATTTGTTCGTAACGTGCTTGTTTTTCAGTAATGCGGTATGCATCGCCTAAACGTGCTTCTGCAATCGCTTTTACTTTGTTGATTAAATCTGTGTTTGGTTGTGGAGCAACCCAATCCCAACGTGGTTTGCCAGCTTCTTTTGCAAATTCTTTGATTGCTTCAACCACAACTTGTTGTTGTTGATGACCGAATACGACAGCCGCTAACATTTGTTCTTCAGTTAAAACGTCTGCTTCAGATTCAACCATTAATACGGCTTTGTCAGTACCCGCAACCACTAAGTCTAAACGGCTTTGTTTTTGTTCAGCCATAGTTGGGTTTAATACGAATTGGTTGTCGATGAAACCAACACGTGCTGCACCGATAGGGCCATTGAAAGGCACACCAGATAAGGTTAATGCTGCAGAAGCACCAATCATTGCTACTAAGTCTGGGCTGATTTGTGGGTTTACAGAAACTACAGTTGCCACAACTTGGATTTCGTTGAAGAAACCTTCTGGGAATAATGGACGAATTGGACGGTCGATTAAACGAGCAATTAAAGTTTCGCCTTCAGATGGACGACCTTCACGTTTGAAGAAACCACCAGGGATTTTACCTGCCGCATAAGTACGCTCTTGGTAGTTTACGGTTAATGGGAAGAAGTCTTGACCTTCTTTCACATCTTTTTTAGCCACAACAGTCACGAATACCGTGGTATCGTCCATGCTTGCCATAACCGCAGCGGTCGCTTGACGTGCAATCGCGCCGGTTTCTAGAGTAACGGTATGTTGACCGTATTTAAATTGTTTAACAATTGGATTCACAATGTTTTCCTTCAAAATAATATTTAAAACAAAGCTTTATTTTCCAGATTGCGACTAGCAAAAGAAATCTTTCAGAAAAAATGACCGCACTTTGGGCGTTTAAAAATTTCTTTTGATAGCCGCACGCTAATGCAGAAAATAAAGCTCGCTTATTATACAGAGTTTTAAATTTATTGGTAACTTTATTTAATATAAGCAACTTGTTATCATATTCTCATACAAATACATACGTAAGGAGACACTATGATTATCAGTGCATTAAATAACCCAAATTTCAAAGTGGGTTTACCAAAAGTTATCGCGGACATTTGCGATCATCTCAACACGTTAGATCTTGAAGCATTAGAAAATGGTCGTCATGATTTAAGCGAGCAAGTTTATATGAATGTCATGGAATTTGATACGGTTGACGCGGATAGCAAACAAGCTGAACTTCACCATAAATATCTAGATATTCAATTACTTATTCGTGGTGAAGAAAATGTTGAAGTAAGCGCGACTTATCCAAATCTCAGCTTATACGATGAATATCGTGATGCAGATGATTACCAACTTACTCCACAAATTGAAGATAAAAGCACCGTAACACTTTTACCAAAAATGTTTGCGGTCTTTTTCCCTTATGAACCACATAAACCAGGTTGCACCGTGAACGGCAAATCAAGTTTTGTGAAAAAACTAGTGGTGAAAGTACCAGTTGAATTGATTTAATTATTTCGATTCATTAAAGCAAAAGTGCGGTCAGAAATTTATATATTTTTCTAACCGCACTTTTTTATTATTTAATCACTGTAATTGACCATTTCGCATCATCAATTTGCTCAAAGTTTGTGACTTCATAACCTTCTTCAGCCGCCCAAGCGGGAATGGCTTCAGTGGCTTGTGTGCAGTCGAATTCAATTTCTAGGCCATCGCCTTTGTTTAACTTAGCCATAGCTTCCTTTGCTTCAACGAGAGGAAATGGGCAAACAAGGCCGAGTGTTGGTAATTTAACGATCATATAAACTCCTTATGATGCTTTTGCTAATTTTAAACGTTGTGGACGGATAATGGTGAAGTAGGCGGCTACCCAAGTGCCGAGAATCATCAATGGCAATGAGACCCAACCTTGCCAAGAGAAAAAGGCAGTTTCGACTAAACCGTTACCGATAGAACAGCCACCCGCAAGGGTTGCGCCAATACCCATGAGAATACCGCCGAGTCCGCTGCGTAGAATCGTGGTGGCATCCGGTACGCGAACACGAAATTCATTGCTTGCTTTCGCGCCGATGAATGACCCGATAAAAATCCCTAAGACTAAGAATACGCCCCAGTTAATAAATTTACCGTCGCCAGTAACGAGGAATTGCATGATATTAGCGGATGGACCAGTGATCCCAAGTCCAAACTCACGACCCGTAGCGACACTGAGTGGCCAAGCCGCAAGCGCGATTAATCCGATTAATACAGCAGAGAAAAATGGGTGCCAGCGTTTTTCAAATAATAAGTGGGCAAGCCCTGTTTTCTTCGGTTTTAATGCCGCAACTTTTACGCTGGGTTTACTGAGATGTTTGTACACATAGAAAGCTGTCACTAAAGTTAATAATGCGACTAACCACCAAGGTGAGATACCGAATGTATCGTAAATGTTGCGTTGTTCAATATTGATGCTGCGTAAAGTTTTATTGAATTCGCCTAATGGGCCAGTACGCATGATGGCACTTAACAACATATAAGTGAATAACGCAACCCAACTGCCGACTAAGCCTTCCGCAGCACGGTACCACGTACCTGTCGCACAACCGCCAGCAAGAACAATACCGATGCCAAATACAAAGGCACCGATAATCACCGCTAAAAAGGCAAAATTTTCAGCCGGATCGACATTTAATACACCGATTTCTTTTAAGAGAAAGAAACCGATGGATTGCACGGTAATCGCCAATAGAAGGGCTACAAACATTTTGTTATTTTTGGTGACATACATATCGCGAAATGCGCCAGTAATACAAAAGCGCCCACGCTGCATCACAAATCCGAGTAAAATTCCGCAAAGTAATCCGGTTAAAAGCATAAATATTCCTTCTCTTTTAGAACTAAGTAGGTCGGTATTTTCTAAAAAAATAAGAAGGTAGTGCCAATAACTTTTAGCTAGAAAATATGTTTTTTTGATATAAAAAAAGTGCGGTCAGAAATTTGTGTGTTTTTCTGACCGCACTTTATCGTAAGTTATCTTGATATTAAGGGCAAGGTTTACTCACCATAATTTCAATCACTTGGCGATCAATATGATGCATACTTTTAGAAGCAATTGAGCATAGATTGTCGATAGTGCGATCGAGATCATGTTCAACAATACCTTCATTACCCGTAACATGAGTTTCATCCATTGCCATAAGCACCGATTTATAGCCAGATGCTACGCTGGTGGACACTTTCATGGCACAGCTATTGGATGCGCCATCGCAGATGATTCCGCTAATATCACCAATCATGCTGCAAATCCCCATGCTCACGGTTTCAAATTTACCTGTAAGCAAATAGGCGATACCCGCACAGCTTCCCATAGAGGCAGTTGTTACCGCACAAAGGGCAGAAAGTTTGGGTAATTTACTGTGGATATAAATGGCCATTAAATGTGATAAGAAGAGGGCACGGAGACGTTTTTCTTCACTCACGTTTAAATAATCGGCGACCACAACCACGGGCATAGTCGCAGCAATACCTTGGTTGCCAGAGCCTGAATTACTCATTGCTGGTAATGTAGCTCCACCCATACGCGCATCGGAGGCTGCAGTAGTTTCGATCATGATTTTGCTGAGTAAATCATCTGACATTAAGCCACTACCAACTTGTTTGCGTAACGTTCTGCCAATGTGTAAGCCGTAATTTTCACGTAATCCTTCGTTAGACAGCGCTCGGTTTAGAGCGGCAGCTTGTCCGATAAAGCGGATTTTATCGAGCTCAACTTCACAAGAAAATTCAAAGATTTCACGTGCGCTCACCTGTTTGAAAATATCATAAGGATCGCAATCAGCACATTCATCATGTTCTTTCTCAAAAACAACTTCGCCATTTTTTTCAATTAAAATGATGTTTGTGTGTTGATCTTGAATGGCTACTTTCACTCGGTCATTATCGGCAAACAACATGGCTTCTGAATATAAGATATGATCGGTTTGATGAATATCCACATTAACGAGCTTTTTATCAAGCATCGCTTTGGCTTGTGAAACTTGTTCTGGCGTGATGTGTTTTAACACTTCCAACTCACCCTCAGGATCGCCGCCTAAAGCACCAATTGCTGCAGCAATAGGCAAGCCGACCATGCCCGTTCCCGGTACTGCAACGCCCAATCCATTTTTCATTAAGTTTGGTGATACTTTAGCTTCAATACGTTCAGGTGTTTTGCCTAAATATTTAGCCGCTGTTGCTGCGGCAAGCGCTAAAGAGATAGGTTCAGTACAGCCAAGTGCGGGAACAACATCACGTTCCACAAGGTGAAGTAATGATTTTTCGATTTTGTTGAGTCTTTCTTGGTTCATAAAATTCTTTTAATTTATTAAATACTGTCTTCTTTCTCTATGACTAATATGCGCGCTTCGCCTTGTGGATGAGCAACGTGTTCGGTACCGATACCCGCATAAAAAATATCACCTGTATGGAGCAATACGGCTTTATCTTGGCCTTCTTCTTTGTAGCGCATTTCCACTGTACCATCCATGACAGCAAAGACTTCTTCACCGTCATTGATATGCCATTTGTAAGGTTTGTCTGTCCAGTGAAGACGCACGGAAATACCATTCATATTGGTAATATCAAGTGCTCCCCAAGCACGTTCTGCCTTAAAGTGCTGACTTTGAATAACTTTATTCATGACTATATTCCTTAGTGCGCCTCATCCCAGTTAGTGCCTTGACCTACTTCTACAATCAGTGGTACGACTAAATCAGCTGCGCTTTCCATGTGTGTTTTGATGAGCTCGCTATAAAACGCGACTTTTTCTGACCGCACTTCAAACACCAATTCATCGTGCACCTGCATAATCATCGCAATATCGGGATCGTTTTGTAGTGTTTGATCCAATTGAATCATGGCTCGTTTGATAATGTCTGCGGCAGTGCCTTGCATTGGTGCATTGATCGCGACACGTTCGGCTGCTTTACGGCGCATACCGTTAGAGGAGTTAATATCCGGCAGATATAAACGACGGCCGAATAGGGTTTCCACATAGCCTTGGGCTTTAGCTTTTTCACGAATATCATGCATAAAAGTTTGTACGCCTGGATAGCGTTTGAAATACAAATCCATATAGCTCTGGGCATCTGCACGGCCAATACCGAGTTGACGCGATAAGCCAAAGGCTGACATACCATAAATTAAACCGAAGTTAATCGCTTTAGCATTGCGGCGTTGTTCGGATGTTACTTCATCTAGTGCGACACCAAAGATTTCTGCTGCGGTAGAGCGGTGAATATCTTTGCCTTGGGTAAAAGCATTAATTAAGCCCTGATCTTGTGATAGGTGCGCCATAATGCGCAGCTCGATTTGCGAATAGTCAGCTGCCACAACAGTAAAGCCTTCGCGCGCAATAAATGCCTGACGAATACGGCGACCTTCTTCATTACGAATCGGAATGTTTTGCAGATTCGGATCACTTGATGAAAGACGACCGGTAGCTGTCACCGCTTGATGATAGGAAGTATGCACTCGACCCGTTTGCGGATTCACCATTTGCGGCAATTTGTCGGTGTAGGTCGATTTTAGTTTGCTTAGCCCACGATGTTCTACCAACACTTTCGGCAATTCATGGCTAAATGCCAGTTCTTCCAACACTTCCTCGTTAGTGGATGGCGCACCTTTTGGTGTTTTTTGAATAACGGGTAAACCTAATTTATCAAATAAAATTTCTTGTAATTGTTTGGTGGAAGCTAAATTAAATGGTTGCCCCGCCAAGGCGTAGGCTTGTTCTTCTAATTCACTTAAACGGTTAGCGATTTCGTTAGATTGCAGGAATAGTGCATCGCTATTAATTAAGACACCACGACGTTCCATACGGGAAAGTACGCCTAACAATGGCAATTCCATTTCTTTAAAGAGTTTTTCAAGAGTGGGTTCTTTCGAGAGTTTTTCCCATAGCACTTGTTGCAGTTTCATTGTTACATCAGCATCTTCCGCCGCGTACTCAGCGGCTTGTTCTAATGGAATTTGGTTAAAGGTCAGTTGATTTTTACCTTTGCCTGCAATCTCTTCAAAACTGATGGTTTGATGTCCTAAATAACGTTTCGCCAGATCGTCCATATTATGACGACCAGTGCTGTTGAGCACATAGGACTCCAACATGGTATCGAAAGCTACACCTTGCACATCAATGCCATTACGGGCGAAAATAGTGAGGTCGTACTTGAAGTTTTGCCCGACTTTTTGAATGGCTGGATTTTCTAAAACCGGTTTTAACAGCGAAAGTGCGGTTGTTTTTTCAAGGGTTTTTGGCGCACCTAAATAATCTAATTGCAACGGTAAATAGGCCGCTTCACCGTTTTCTAGCGCAAAGGAAATCCCCACTAAGTTGGCAGCCATATAATCTAAATTATCGGTTTCTGTATCTAAGGCAAAAAGTTTGGCTTGCTTGAGTTTTTCCACCCAACGATTTAAATCCGCTTCGGTGAGCAAGGTTTCATAACGGCTACGATCAATTTGAATTGCCGGCAATGTTTCATCGCTATTGTTTTGAGCGAGTGCTGGCGTAGCTTGATAGTGATTAATCTTGGTCGGTTGTTCGTTATTATTAGTAATGGAATCAGCGCCATTCATCACTTCATTGAGCCAACGTTTAAATTCATAACGGCCGAAATATTCAGTGAGTTGATCGTTATTGCTTGCGCCAAGAGTGAGTTGCTCTGGTGTAATATCGAGAGCGACATCAGTTTTGATCGTGGCAAGGCGATAGGATAAATCCGCCATTTCTTTTTCCGCCAATAATTTATCACCTAATTTTTTTGCCCCACGAATTGGCAATTCAGCCACTTTGTCTAAGTTGGCATAAATTTCTGCCATGCTGCCGATACCTTGCAAGAGACCAAGTGCGGTTTTTTCACCGACACCCGCCACGCCTGGAATATTATCGGCGCTATCGCCCATTAGCGCTAAGTAATCGATGATGAGTTCTGGTGGAATACCGTATTTTTCAATCACGGCCTCGCGATCTAATAGGGTATTATTCATGGTATTGATCAACATAATGTTGTCATCCACTAGCTGTGCCATGTCTTTATCGCCGGTGCTGATCAAGACTTTTTGATTAGCTTTGGAAGCCGCTACCGCTAAGGTACCAATGACATCGTCCGCCTCCACGCCTTCAATGACTAAAAGAGGAATGCCAAGGGCACGGATAATATCGTGTAACGGCTGAATTTGTTTACGCAGATCGTCGGGCATCGGTGGACGATGGGATTTATATTGTTCAAACATTTCATCACGGAAAGTTTTGCCTTTCGCATCAAAGACTACCGCAATATGGCTCGGTTGCACTTGCGAAATCAGGCTTTTGAGCATGTTCAATACACCGTACATGGCGCCAGTCGGTTCGCCGGCTGAATTGGTGAGTGGCGGAAATGCATGGAAAGCACGATATAAATAAGATGAACCGTCCACTAGGACTAATGGATTAGGAGCGATAGTTGGCATAAATATTCCGTTCAAAAATAATGAAAAGTGTCGCATTATAGCGTAAATTGCGAAATGGGGCGAACGGATAAAGAGCGGTCAATTAAACGTAAAAATTATGACGAAGGCATTTGGCTGTGGCATAATAGGAACACTTGAGCATTCAACATAAGGGAATAACATGTCATTAAAACTGGTTGAAGTTGTTGTATTAGGGCAAGTGCTGCGCTTGAATGTCCCTGCTGAACAAGAAGAGATTTTGCGTCAAGCAGCGCGCAATTTAGATCTTCAAGTGTCTGAAATGAAAGAGCGTACAGGTTTATTGCAATTAGACCGTGTGCTTTCTATTGTTGCCTTGAATTTAAGTTTTGAATTAACCCAAGAAAAGAATAAAAATGCCCAGATTGAAAACGTGTTATGTACGCGAATTCAACAATTAGATCATTCTTTAGAGAATGCATTAGGTGGGCGCCTTATCGTCGATTAAATAAAAAAGAACCGCATGTTGAAAGTGCGGTTCTTTTTTTATGAGTTTTTAATCGGGCGTGTAATAGAGTTTACCAATTTCAATTTTTTGTCGCCCTGTTTCTTCACGCCATTTATTGCTGTCTCGTAAAGAATAAACGCAGCCACAATATTCTTGCTGATAAAAACGTTCACGCTTACTGATTTCGATCATGCGTTGCGATCCGCCAGCTTTACGCCAGTTGTAATCCCAATAAATCACATCATCATATTTTTCAGCCGCACGGTGACCGCAACCGTTGATTTGATCCATGTCTTTCCAGCGAGAAATACCAAGGCAACTAGTAAACACAGGAAAACCATGCTCATGAGCATATTCAGCGGCTTTTTCAAAACGCATATCAAAACACATGGTACAACGAATTCCACGTTCAGGTTCCCATTCCATGCCTTTTGCGCGATCAAACCATTGTTGGCGATCGTAGTCAGCATCAATAAACGGAATCCCAAATTTTTGGGCAAAGCGGATATTTTCTTCTTTACGAATTAAATATTCTTTTAATGGATGAATATTCGGGTTGTAAAAATAAATCGTAAATTCAATACCCGAGGCCAAAATGGCTTCCATCACTTCACCTGAGCAAGGCGCACAGCAAGAGTGGAGAAGCAACTTATTATGTCCTTCGGGTAATTCAAGTTTTTCACGAATAAAAGGCGCATTGGGATCCTTGCGTACTTTTTGTTTACGCGGTTTTTGAAATTTAGGTTGAGAATCGACCGCACTTTGCGGTTGAATTTGTTCTTCAGTCATATTAATAAGTTCGGTCTACCGATAAATAAGCCAGTGAAATTAAGGCTTTTTTGTATTCGCTTTCAGGTAATAAGGCAATAGAATCAACCGCTTTTTTGGCTTCTTGTTTCGCACGATCCATCGCATAATCAAGGGATTTATGTTCAGCCATAATCGCAAGCACTTCATCGATCGCATCACGTTTTCCGCCTTGTTCAATGGCTTCGCGAATAAGCGCGGCTTGTTGTGGATTACCGTGACGCATTGCGTGTAATAAAGGAAGAGTCGGTTTACCTTCAGCGAGGTCGTCACCCACATTTTTGCCTAATGCTGCAGCGTTTGCGCTGTAATCTAGCACGTCATCCACTAATTGGAATGCAGTACCGAGATAGCGACCATATTCTTGAAATGCGGTTTCAATTGATTTTTCAGCACCCGCAACAATCGCAACAGATTGTGCCGCCACTTCAAATAAGCGTGCTGTTTTACTATAAATCACGCGCATATAACTTTCTTCTGTGGTATCCGGATCATTCACGTTCATTAATTGTTGAACTTCACCTTCTGCCAACACGTTGGTGGCATCGGCCATAATGCGAAGAATATCTAGCGATTGTAACTGCGCCACTAATTGGAATGCACGAGTATAAATGAAGTCACCTACTAATACGCTAGCGGCATTACCAAAAGCAGAGTTAGCCGTTGCGCGACCTCGACGCATATCAGATTCATCTACCACATCATCGTGTAATAAAGAAGCAGTGTGAATAAATTCTACAAAGGTCGCACAAGTTGCTACTTTATCGCTTTCGTAGCCTAATGCACGCGCCGCTAAGACCGCAATAAGTGGTCGAATACGTTTTCCGCCACCTTGTACAATATAAAAACCAAGCTGATTAACCATCGGCACGTCTGAGTTAATTTGTGCTAAAATAGCTTGGTTGACTTTCTGCATATCCGCATCGGTTAATGCTTGGATTGAATGCATATCCATTAAATCTTGTTTGTTCATCTTCATTTGGTTCGATGGTTGTGTATATAAAAGAAAAGTGCGGTGAATTTTACCCGATTTTTCAAGGTTTCTGAAATTAAACTCGAGGAAAAGCGCTTTTTTTTATTTTATTGCAAATAAGTGCTTGCGATCGAGTTGTTTTTTCCGTAGAATTTGCGACCTATTTATATGAATTTTGAAGTGCGGACCGAAAATAGTAACGGAGAAGCACAATTATAGCGGAGTATTTATGTACGCAGTTTTCCAAAGTGGCGGTAAACAACACCGTGTGAGCGAAGGTCAAGTAGTTCGTTTAGAAAAACTTGAACTTGCAACTGGCTCAACAGTTGAGTTCGACTCAGTGTTGATGGTCGTTAATGGTGAAGATGTTAAAATTGGTGCACCAGTAGTAGCTGGCGCGAAAGTAGTGGCTGAAGTTGTGGCACAAGGTCGTGGCGATAAAGTTAAAATCGTTAAGTTCCGTCGTCGTAAACACAGCCGTAAACAACAAGGTCATCGTCAGTGGTTCACAGAAGTGAAAATCACTGGGATTCAAGCATAATTTCAGAGGAGATCAAGTAGATGGCAACTAAAAAAGCTGGTGGTTCAACTCGTAACGGTCGTGATTCTGAAGCTAAACGCCTTGGTGTTAAACGTTTCGGTGGCGAATCTGTATTAGCAGGTAGCATCATTGTACGTCAACGTGGTACTAAATTCCACGCAGGTAACAACGTAGGTATGGGCCGTGACCACACCTTATTTGCTACCGCTGACGGTAAAGTAAAATTTGAAGTGAAAGGCGAGAAAAGCCGTAAATACGTAAGTATTGTAACTGAATAATTTTACATCTGATTTGATAAACGCCCCGCATTATCTGTGGGGCGTTTTCTTTGTTTTCTTACCTGTGATTTACAATCATTAATCAAATCTGTTATCTTGGCACTATCATTCATTCTCTTTAATATTTCTTAGAATGAAATTTACCTGAATTCCTAACTGTGCTTTAGCCAAATAAAGGAAGACATCATGAAACAACAACCTCTTTTAGGATTTCTATTTGCTTTAATTACAGCGATGGCATGGGGATCTTTACCTATTGCGTTAAAACAGGTTTTATCCGTGATGACGCCACAAACGATCGTGTGGTATCGCTTTATTGTGGCATTTCTAGCGCTCTTTATTTTGCTTGCCTATAAGAAAAAATTGCCACAATTTTTGAAAGGTGGTCAATTTATTTGGTTGGTAGTAATTGGTGTCATAGGGTTGTCAGGTAACTTCTTCTTATTTAATAGCTCACTTAAGTTTATCGATCCTTCTTCGGCTCAAATTTTTATTCACTTTTCCTCTTTTGGCATGTTGATTTGTGGTCTTTTTGTCTTTAAAGAAAAGCTCGGATTACACCAAAAAATAGGTTTAGTCTTATTACTTGTAGGATTAGTGCTTTTCTTCAATGATAAGCTAGATGGGTTTCAAGGGGAAAGCCGCTATTTAACGGGCGTATTATTAAGTCTGGCAGGCTCGTTAATTTGGGTTGCTTATGGTATGGCACAGAAATTAATGCTTCGCCGTTTTAGTTCACCACAAATTTTATTAATGATTTATTTCGGTTGTCTTTTGGTATTTACGCCTATTGCTGAATTTTCCCAAGTGAGAGAGCTCAGTCCGTTAGCATTTGGTTGTTTGGCTTATTGTTGCTTAAATACCTTATTTGGTTATGGCGCTTATGCTGAAGCCCTTAATCGTTGGGAGGTATCTAAAGTAAGCGTTGTGATTACTTTAGTACCACTATTTACCATTTTCTTTGCTCATCTTGCGCATTATGCGAGCCCTGATAATTTTGCCGCGCCAGAATTAAATATGATTAGCTATATCGGGGCGTTTGTTGTAGTATGCGGAGCAATTTTGTCGGCAATCGGACATAAGTTATTACCGCAATCAAAGTAAAGTGCGGTTAAATATTGGAGAGTTTTTATGAAATTTATTGATGAAGCCCTGATTCGTGTGGAAGCAGGGGATGGTGGAAACGGTTGTGTAAGTTTCCGCCGTGAAAAATTTATCCCCAAAGGCGGCCCAGATGGCGGTGATGGCGGTGATGGCGGTGATGTTTATTTGGTTGCAGACGAAAACTTAAATACCTTGATCGATTATCGTTTTACGAAACGTTTTGCTGCAGAACGCGGTGAGAATGGTCACAGTTCAGATTGTACCGGTCGTCGCGGTAAAGACATTACGTTACGTGTGCCGGTGGGAACGCGTGCAATTGATAATGACACCAAAGAAGTACTTGGCGATTTAACAAAGCATGGCGCCAAAATGTTAGTGGCGAAAGGTGGTTATCATGGTTTAGGGAACACACGTTTCAAATCTTCAGTGAACCGTGCGCCTCGCCAAAAAACCATGGGGACACCAGGTGAAAAACGCGATTTATTATTAGAATTAATGCTTCTTGCGGACGTCGGGATGTTAGGTTTACCGAATGCGGGTAAATCCACCTTTATTCGCGCCGTTTCAGCTGCAAAACCAAAAGTTGCTGATTATCCATTTACCACTTTAGTGCCAAGTTTAGGCGTAGTGAAAGTGGATGAGAGTCATAGCTTTGTAGTAGCAGATATTCCTGGATTGATTGAAGGTGCATCGGATGGTGCGGGTTTGGGTATTCGTTTCTTAAAGCACTTAGAACGTTGTCGTGTGTTAATTCATTTAGTGGATATTAACCCAATTGATGAATCCGATCCTGCTGATAATATTGCGATCATCGAGTCAGAATTATTCCAATATAGTGAAAAATTGGCAGATAAACCGCGTTGGTTAGTCTTCAATAAAATTGATACGATGACAGAAGAAGAGGCGCATGAACGTGCACAAGAGATTACTGAACGTCTTGGTTGGGAAGAAGGGTATCACCTTATTTCTGCCGCAACCGGTAAAAATGTGCCACCACTTTGTCGTGATATTATGGATTTCATTGAAGCAAATCCACGTGATGCGGAAGTAGAAGAAAATAAACCAGAAGAAGTGAAATTCAAATGGGAAGACTACCATCAAGAACAGCTCGCTGAACATCAATTTGATGATGAAGATGACGACTGGGATGATTGGGATGAAGAAGATGAAGAAGGCGTTGAGTTTATTTATAAACCTTAATGCCTAAATGAAAAAAAGAGCGGAAATTTGACCGCTCTTTTTTATTGGGGTTAACCTTTCTTTTTCCCACCTTGACGCGCTTTAAAGCGAGGGTTGGTTTTCGAAATGACATAAACGATACCGTGGCGACGAACAATTTTGCAGCCAGGACGGTTTTTTGCGCTTTTGAGTGAAGATAATACTTTCATTGAACATTCCTATTTTGATTTAAATGCGCCAAATTTACCGTAGCGGTTTGCAAATTCACTTGCACGACCTTCGTTACCAATTTGACGAGTTTTACCAGTATAAAATGGGTGAGAGGCTGATGAGGTATCGCACATAAATACAGGGTATTCATTACCATCTTCCCATTTCATGGTGTTGTTGGTTTTAGCACAAGAACGGATGAGAAAGCCTTGTTTCGCGTTGGAATCGTAAAATAAAACGGTACGATAATTTTCAGGGTGAATGCCTTTTTTCATTAGAGCTCCTTATATAACGAAAAGAATTGGGCGAAGATACTAATTCAAAAGAGAATGATTATCAATATAATTTTATTCATGGCTATGAGAATTTTTTTCATATTGAAAAAAAGAAAAATGCCTTTCGGTTGAGAGGCATTTTGTCAGTTTAGAGGGAGAGTTATCCACGATGTGCGTTTTTCATAATACGCTCTTTCGCTACTTTCCATTCACGCTCTTTAATATCATCACGTTTATCATGTTGTTTTTTACCTTTCGCAAGACCGATTTTGATCTTTGCCCAAGCACCTTTCCAATAAAGAGAAAGGGCAACAATGGTAAAACCATCACGGCTTGATTTACCGAAAAGATTATCCAGTTCACGTTTATTCAATAAAAGCTTACGTGTACGCGTCGGATCGCAAACCACGTGGGTAGAAGCCAAGCTTAATGGTTGAATGGTCGCACCAAATAAATAGGCTTCACCGTTTTTAAAAATGATATAACTGTCGCTGATATTGGCTTTACCTACGCGCATTGATTTTACTTCCCAACCTTGTAATTCAAGGCCGGCTTCAATTTCATCTTCAATAAAATATTCGTGTCGAGCTCGTTTATTTAAGGCAATTGTGTTGGAGCCGACTTTGACTTTTTTCTTGGTCATTGTTATCCGTTGTTCATTAATCGTAAATTGGCGTTGATTTTACCGAATCTCGCCGTGGATAGCAAAAAACAAAAGGCTGATTTGACTCAGCCTTTTATTACTTAATGATCGATTATTCTTCTAATTCACCACAGAAACGATAGCCTTCACCATGCACGGTAGCAATGATTTCTGGGGTATTAGGATGATCTTCAAAATGTTTGCGAATACGACGAATTGTTACATCCACAGTACGATCTTGTGGTTTTAATTCACGTCCTGTCATTTTTAGCAATAATTCTTCACGAGTTTGCAATTTTCCAGGGTTTTCGCAGAAGTGCAACATGGCACGGAATTCACTACGAGGCAGTTTAAATTCAACGCCTTCAGGTGTGATTAAATTGTGGCTATTTAAATCCAGTGTCCACCCATTAAAACGATAGTTCTCACGTTGTAAATGGGTTTCTTTGCCATTTAGTGTCATGGTGCGATGCAATAAATTTCGTGCACGAATGGTGAGTTCTCTTGGGTTAAATGGTTTAGTGAGATAATCATCTGCCCCAATTTCCAAGCCTAAAATTTTATCGACCTCGTTATCTCGTCCCGTGAGGAAGATTAATGGAATTGCAGCTTTCTCACGTAACTCACGCCCTAGTAATAAACCATTTTTACCAGGTAAGTTGATATCTAATACGATGAGATTGACCGTTTCTGAGTTTAACTGACGATACATTTCTGCACCATCTTGTGCTTGTAATACCTCATAGCCCTCAGCTTCAAAAATTCCTTTTAACGTATTACGGGTTACCGCTTCATCTTCCACGATGAGAATTTTTGGGGTAGCCATTCATTGCTCCTTGTTATATTTTGTTATGAGCGTATTCTATAATTGTAACATTGCTGTAACAACAGAAAAGTGCGGTCATTGTTTAAATTACATTTAATTTTATGATCTAAGTCATAAATTATTAACATTCTGCTTATCTATGCTAGAATTTCAGCAGGAACAATAGTTGGAACTTTATGATGAAGCGAATTCTTCTTTTTTTATTTTTTATTTTTACCGCACTTTCCACTCAAGCCGGTCTTTTTGATAAGAAACCGGCTTTCTTACCTGTGGATGAAGCTTTTCAATTTTCAGCTGCGAAAAGCGAGAATCAAGAAAATGTGATCGTTAATTGGTCGATTGCAGAAGGGTATTATCTCTATCAAGAGAAAATTTCCGTGAAGCTCAATCAAGAAGAAAAAGCATCATTTGATGTAGCTACATTTTCTATTTCACCCGAAGATTATAACGATCCTTATTTCGGCTTGATGAAGATTTTCAAAAAGCCCGTGCAAGCTATTTTTAAAGCGAGTCAGCCGCCATTAAAAGCAGAAGATGTGGTTGAAATTGCTTACCAAGGTTGTACTGAGGGCTTTTGTTATCCGCCTGAAGTGAAAGAAATTAAAGTGGCAGATTTGCCTATTGCACAGGTCGCTAATACTGAAAAAACATCGGAAAACTCGACCGCACTTTCAGCACAACCCAAAGCAGAACAAGACCGTTTAGCGGAAAGTTTATTTAACAGCAAATATGCAGTATTTGGTTTCTTCTTGTTAGGATTAGGTTTGGCCTTTACCCCTTGTGTATTGCCAATGCTACCACTGCTTTCAGCGATTGTTATTGGCCAAAATCAGCGTCCTAATATGTGGCGCGCTTTTGCATTAAGCTTTGTGTATGTGCAGGGGATGGCGCTGACTTATACCTTGCTAGGCTTGATTGTCGCCGCAATTGGTTTACCGTTCCAAGTGGCTTTACAACATCCTTATGTGATGATTGGTTTATCAATCATCTTTGTCTTGCTAGCATTGTCGATGTTCGGTGTATTTACCTTACAGCTCCCAAGCTCCTTACAAACCAAACTGTCTTTACTTAGCCAACAGCAAAAAGCCGGCGCTTTGGGTGGCGTGTTCTTAATGGGCATGATTGCGGGACTTGTGGCTTCACCTTGCACATCAGCACCGCTTTCTGGCGCGTTGCTTTATGTGGCGCAGAGTGGTGATTTATTTACTGGTGCGATCACGCTTTATTTGCTCGCATTGGGAATGGGCGTACCACTGATTTTAATCACTTTATTTGGGAATAAAATCCTGCCTAAATCAGGCATGTGGATGGAAACCGTTAAAAAGCTCTTTGGCTTTGTGATGCTCGCATTACCGGTATTCTTAATTTCTCGTATTTTGCCAGATGAATGGACACCAAGATTATGGGCGATGCTCGGTACCGCATTTTTCATCTGGTTTGCTTTCCAAATGCCGAAAAATGGTACAGGTTGGGTATTCCGAATTCTCTTTTTAGTCGCAGCAATGATTAGTGTTAAACCGCTTCAAACTTGGGTTTGGGGCGAAACCTCAACACCAAGTGCGGTCGAAAATAAAGTGGTTTCCCATGTTGAATTTAAGAAAGTGAAAAGCGAAGCTGAATTGCAACAAGCACTGTCAGAAAATAACAAATCACTTGTGATGCTTGATCTTTATGCGGATTGGTGTGTTGCTTGTAAAGAGTTTGAAAAAGAAACATTTAGTGATCCAAGTGTACAAAAAGCCTTTGGTGACATGCTGCTTCTTCAAGTCGATATGACGAAAAACTCCGAAGAAAACCGTGCTTTAATGACAAAATATAAAGTGTTAGGTTTACCGACAATTTTATTCTTTAACCAAGATGGAAAAGAAATTGAAGGCAGTCGTGTTAATGGATTCATGCCAGCTGTTGAATTTTTACAATGGATTGAGAAAATCAGCAAAGCGTAAGATTATTTCCTAATAGTAAAAAGTCTTTTTCGATTCGAGGTATTGTTTGGCTTTGAGTTAATCATTAATATACGCCCCGTTCTCAAATCACTTTTTATTAGGAAAACTTTATGAAAAACTTAGAAAAATACTCTCCGTATGTTTTAGCTTTATTACGTATCGTCGCTGCGTATATGTTTATCTTACACGGCACAGCGAAATTCTGGGAATTCCCAATTTCAATGACGGGCGGTAACGGCGCAGTGGGCGATCCAATGATGATCGTCGGTGGAGTAATCGAGATTGTTGGTTCAATCCTATTAATTTTAGGCTTATTTGTTCGCCCGGCGGCATTTATCCTTTCGGGTCAAATGGCTTATGCGTATTTCTTTATGCACGTTGCAGGTAAAGGGAATTTATTCTTCCCAATCGCGAACGGTGGTGAACTTGCTTTACTTTACTCTCTCGTGTTTTTCTATTTTGTGTTTGCTGGTGCCGGTGCATTTTCTTTAGATAACCGCAAACGCTAATTACATTATTCACACTGTTAGATTGCCCGCATTTTGCGGGCTTTTTTGTTTTCTAAACCTCCTAAATAAGCCGTCGAATCTTGAAGTGCGCTTACCAGGAAAATTTTTTCTACATAAACGCAAACGTTTGCGTTATAATTCCACGCGCTTATTTTTAACCATTTAATTAAAGGAAAATGTAATGACAGATCGTCCAATTCGTCAGGCTTTACTGAGTGTTTCTGATAAAACTGGTATCGTAGAATTTGCTCAAGGCTTGGTACAGCGAGGTGTAAAACTCCTTTCCACAGGCGGTACCGCAAAATTGTTGGAGCAACATGGTTTGCCGGTGACTGAAGTGTCTGATTATACGGGGTTCCCAGAAATGATGGACGGTCGTGTGAAAACCTTGCATCCAAAAGTACATGGCGGGATTCTTGGTCGTCGTGGTATAGATGATTCCATCATGCAGCAACATGGCATTGAAGGCATTGATATGGTTGTCGTGAATTTATATCCGTTTGCAGCCACTGTGGCTAAACCAGATTGTACTTTGGCTGATGCGGTAGAAAATATCGATATCGGTGGACCAACCATGGTGCGTTCTGCAGCGAAAAATCATAAAGATGTGGCGATTGTGGTAAATAATGGTGATTTCAATGCAATTCTTGCAGAGATGGATAAACATCAAAACAGCCTAACGCTTGAAACCCGTTTTGATCTTGCGATTAAAGCATTTGAACATACTGCGCAATATGACTCCATGATTGCCAACTACTTTGGACAAATGGTGAAACCATATCATGTAGCAGAGGAAGAAGATGCGAATGCGAAGTGCGGTCAATTCCCACGGACTTTAAACCTTAACTTCGTGCGTAAACAAACCATGCGTTACGGCGAAAACGCCCATCAAAATGCGGCTTTCTATGTTGATTTGAATGTGAAAGAGGCGAGCGTGGCTACGGCTAATCAACTCCAAGGTAAAGCCTTGTCTTACAATAATATTGCAGACACCGATGCAGCACTTGAATGCGTGAAAGAATTTGATGAGCCAGCTTGTGTGATCGTTAAACATGCCAATCCATGCGGTGTAGCTTTAGGTAAAGATATTTTAGACGCCTATAATCGCGCTTACCAAACTGATCCAACTTCTGCATTTGGCGGCATTATTGCGTTCAACCGTGAATTAGACGAAAAAACCGCGAATGAAATTGTGGAGCGCCAATTCGTTGAAGTGATTATTGCGCCGAAAGTTTCTGCTGAAGCGCAAGAAGTCGTGAAACGTAAGAAAAATGTTCGTTTGCTTGAATGTGGTGAATGGACGTCACGTTCCGAACGTTTAGATTTCAAACGCGTGAACGGAGGCTTGTTAGTACAAGATGCCGATTTAGGCATGGTTGGTTTGGATGATTTAAAAGTGGTGAGTAAACGTCAGCCAACTGAACAAGAATTAAAAGACTTATTATTCTGCTGGAAAGTGGCGAAATTTGTGAAATCGAATGCCATTGTTTACGCCAAAGACAATCAAACTATCGGCATTGGTGCAGGCCAAATGAGCCGCGTGTATTCTGCTAAGATTGCGGGTATTAAGGCGCAGGACGAAGGCTTAACCGTAGCTGGTTGTGTAATGGCATCTGATGCGTTCTTCCCATTCCGTGACGGTATTGATGCTGCAGCAAAAGTAGGGATTCAATGTGTGATCCATCCAGGTGGTTCAATGCGCGATCAAGAAGTCATCGATGCAGCAGATGAACATAATATGGTGATGGTATTGACTGGAATGCGTCATTTTAGACATTAATTTATGTCGTAACTTCGCTCAATGAGCGAATTACTTTTTTACTTATTCCTCCCCCCTCTTTCGTAAAGAGGGGGGCAGGGGGGAGATTTAAACGATGCTAAATATACTATGAGGTTGAAATAACTTCTGCCAAATCTCCCCTCCCCCTCTTTGCTAAAGAGGGGGTTAAATTCAAAAAGATACAAGGAGCATTATGAACATCCTCATCATCGGAAATGGCGGTCGTGAACACGCCTTGGCTTGGAAAGCTGCACAATCTCCATTAGCGGACAAAGTTTTCGTCGCACCGGGCAATGCGGGGACAGCATTAGAACACAAAGTAGAAAACGTGAATATTGCTGCAACAGATATCCCTGCTTTAGTGAAATTTGCTCAAGATAAACAAATTGGATTAACCATTGTTGGCCCTGAAGCTCCGTTAGTGATTGGGGTAGTCGATGCATTTCGGGCGGCCGGATTGAAAATTTTTGGCCCAACTCAAGCGGCTGCGCAATTGGAAGGTTCAAAGGCATTCACCAAAGATTTCCTCGCTCGTCATAAAATTCCAACGGCAGAATATCAAAACTTTACCGAAGTTGAGCCTGCGTTAGCGTACTTGCGTGAGAAAGGCGCGCCAATTGTCGTTAAAGCAGATGGTTTAGCGGCGGGCAAAGGCGTAATCGTTGCAATGACATTGCAGGAAGCGGAAGAGGCTGTGCGTGATATGCTTTCTGGTAATGCTTTTGGCGAAGCGGGTAGTCGAGTGGTGATTGAAGAGTTTCTAGATGGCGAAGAAGCTAGTTTTATCGTCATGGTAGATGGTAAAAACGTCGAACCTATGGCGACTAGTCAAGATCATAAACGCGTGGGCGAAAATGATACAGGCTTAAATACTGGCGGTATGGGCGCGTATTCGCCTGCGCCAGTGGTGACACCAGAAATTCATGATCGCATTATGCGTGAAGTGATTTATCCAACAGTCAATGGCATGGCAGCGGAAGGCAATGTTTACACAGGTTTTCTATATGCCGGATTAATGATCATGCCGAATGGTCAGCCGAAAGTAATTGAATTTAATTGCCGTTTTGGCGATCCAGAAACTCAGCCAATTATGCTTCGTTTAGAATCCGATCTGGTAGGATTTTGTCTGAAAGCTTGTGATGGTAAATTGGACGAAGTGAAATCCCAATGGAATCCAAAATCTTCCTTAGGGATTGTTTTGGCGGCTGAAGGCTATCCAGGCGATTATCGTAAGGGCGATGAAATCACCGGTTTGCCTCAAAGTGCGGTCGAAAATGAGAAAGTTTTCTTAGCGGGCGTTGCAGAACAAGAAGGCAAGTTAGTCACGAACGGCGGTCGCGTGCTTTGTGTTACTGCATTAGGCGAAAGCGTATTTGAAGCACAACAAAAAGCCTTAAAACTCGCTGAGCAAATTCAATGGTCTGGACGTTTTTATCGTCGAGATATTGGCTATCGTGCTGTTGAACGTGAACAGCAAAAATAACGACATTAAATGTTAAGGTATCGAATGGATTATAAAAATAAGGAATTATGTCATCTTCGCACAATCAGTTTTTTTCTAACGTTACATAAAGATAAAACGCAATGGGAAGATGCACTTTATTCGGTGAAACGTGATGTGGATTTGTTATTACCTGCTGTACAGAAAGCAGGTTATACCTTACAATCGATTCGAGTGATTACCAATCCCTTTGGTGAATATTTGGATTTAACCAATTTGCAGACAGCAAAAGCAGATTTGCAGTATTTAACGGAATTATTGAATAAATTTAATGAAAGTGGAATCCGTCTTCGATTTGCAATAGGCGCGGCGAGAAATAAAGAGGAAATTGCTTTATTACCAGAGTTAATCGCCGCTTATGGCGACTTGTGTAATGCTTGTGTCAATGTGCCATTAGATGAAAATGGCGTGTTAGATAATGAACTTATTGAGCAATCTGTTTATGCGGTACAACGAATTGCAAATATCACACCACGTGGCGAAGGCAATTTTAACTTTACTGTGAATTTTAACTGCAAGCCATTTATCCCTTATTTCCCCGCCGGTTATCATCTAAGTCATTTGCCAAACAGTTTTGTCATTGGTTTAGAAACACCCGATTTATTAGTTGAAGTATTAAAATCTGTGCCAAAATCGCCTCATAATCAATTTTATGCTGATTGCTATCAAGCTATGTCGCAAGCCCTGCAATATCATGTAGATCAAGTATTAGAGGTGTTAAGTGCGGTCAAATTGTCGGGTGAATTTGAATTTGCAGGCATTGATAGTTCGGCGGCACCATCTAAAAATTGTTCATCCATGACAAAAATCTATGAATTAATGGGATTGCCCTATTTTGGTGCAGCTGGTTCAGTCGAGGTTTCTGCTTTACTGACAAAAGTGTTTAAATCAATCCAACACGTGCCATTGGTTGGGTTTTCTGGATTGATGTTGGCGGTGACAGAAGATTTAGGTTTAGCCGAAGGTACACAAAAACACTATTTTGATATCCGTGCTTTACTGACTTATAGTGCAGTATGTGGTATCGGTTTAGACACAGTCCCAGTGGCGGGAGATGTCAAGGCAGAAAGCATTGCCGCTATTATGCGCGATACAGGAACAATGGCATTTCGCTTAAATAAACCACTAACTGTACGCTTATTCCCAATTCCGAATAAGGTTGCAGGTGAAATATCAGAATTTGAAAGTGATGATTTATGTAACTGCCGCCTTTTACACATTCCTGATTAGACGAAAATTTCCCTATTTTGTTGTGAACAACGTTATCCCTACTATCAATAAAAGGAGTATCTCATGAGAAAATTAATATTAGGTAGCCTTGCTGCTGCATTATTAACAGGTTGCTCGGGGGCTTCAAATGTCTCACAAAGTTCAACATTAGATGGCGAGTGGATTTGTCATACTATCCCGACACAAGATAAACAAACTTACGAGCGCTTAGATCACTTTGTCTTAAAGCCAGATGGAACAGGCGCCTTGCGAGGCATTTCCTACATTGAATTGGATAAAGAGACGACTATTCGTTATTTAACAAAAGGCAAGGTGAAATGGCAGAACCAAAATAATGTCTTGAGTTTTGATTTTGTTAATCGCGCGATGGTGCCTGCGCACAGTAACAATGTGGCGAAAGCTATCAAGCAAGATAAGAAATTACAAAAACAAGAAAAAGAGCAATTGGCTGCGTTTTATAGCAAATCAGGCGATCACGTGAATATGCCAATTGAACTTAAACAGAATGGCAATCAACTTATTTTAGATAAGGATTTTGCGACTTGCCGACGAGTCACAGAGAATGACAAAGATATTCAGTTATTGAATCAGTGGTTTGTGAAGAAATAAATGCAATTATTTTAAGCTTGATAAAAAAACAAGCGCGATTTTAACCTCACTTTATTTTTGTAAGTGCGGAAATCAACTTAATAAAAGGAGTATTACTATGAGAAAATTAGTATTAGGTAGTCTTGTCGCTGTATTGCTATCGGGATGTGCAACAGCGCATCAGCAAACTGAACAGGAAAAAGCATTGGTGGGTGATTGGATTTGTCATGTGAAACCAGCCGCCAAGGCACCTTTGCCAGTTGAGCATTTTGATTATGTCACTTATCGAGCGGATCAAACTGTGCTTCTACGCGGTATTTCACAGATTGATACAAAAGAAGGTTGGATGCGTTATTTATTGCAAGCCAAAGCCAAATGGCAGGCAAGTGATGGTAAATTGAGTTATGACTTTACCGATCGTCTATTTAAAACTGCCCATTCACCGCAAGTTGCGAAAATCATAGAGCAAGTTCCAGAGTTTAAAGACTATGAGAAGGAATTTGTTTCACCTTGCGATCGTTGTGGTGATCATTTGGATATGAAGATTAAAATGAAAAGTCCAACAAGGATGACAAATTTTAATACTTATACGAAAGAAACCAGCCAATGCCGTAAACTTAGTGCGGGCGAGAAAACAAAAGAAGTTAAATTAATTGAAAAATTAGTGAAAGAAAAAGGCTCGATTTAGATAAATGAATGTTTTTCATTGTAATAATGAAAAATATGGTCGAAATTTTTGGTTAAGTTTTTGCCTGGAAACAGGTAAACTATACACAAATAATTCAAACAACGAGGAAAACACAATGTTTAAAAAAAGTATGAACATCGCTGATTACGATCCGGTTCTATGGCAAGCCATTCAGGACGAAAATCGTCGTCAAGAAGAGCATATCGAGCTTATCGCATCTGAAAACTATGCGAGTCCACGCGTAATGGAAGCGCAAGGTTCTCAGTTTACCAACAAATATGCAGAAGGCTATCCAGGTAAACGTTACTACGGCGGTTGTGAGTACGCAGACATTGTGGAGCAGTTGGCGATTGATCGCGCGAAAGAGTTATTTGGTGCGGATTATGTGAACGTACAACCACACTCAGGTTCACAAGCAAATGCGGCAGTATATGGTGCATTAATCAATGCGGGCGATACCATTTTAGGGATGGATTTAGCACACGGTGGTCACTTAACCCATGGGGCAAAAGTGAGTTTCTCCGGTAAAATCTATAATTCTGTACTTTATGGTATCACTGCTGATGGTTTAATCGACTATGAAGATGTGCGTCAAAAAGCGTTAGAACATAAACCAAAAATGATCGTGGCTGGTTTCTCTGCTTATTCTCAAGTGGTAGATTGGAAAAAAATGCGCGAAATTGCGGATGAAGTGGGCGCGTATTTATTTGTTGATATGGCTCATGTTGCGGGCTTAATCGCAGCAGGTTTATATCCAAACCCATTACCATACGCACATGTTGTAACAACGACTACCCATAAAACTTTAGGTGGTCCACGTGGTGGTTTAATCCTTTCTTCTTGTGGTGATGAAGAGCTTTATAAACGCTTACAATCTTCAGTTTTCCCTGCAAACCAAGGTGGTCCATTGGTTCACATTATTGCGGCGAAAGCGGTATGTTTCAAAGAAGCATTAGAGCCTGCTTATAAAGAATACCAAGCAAACGTGATTAAAAATGCGAAAGCAATGGTAGAAGTGTTTAAACAACGTGGTTATGACGTGGTTTCAAATGGCACAGAAAACCATTTATTCTTAGTCAGTTTCATCAAACAAGGCTTAACAGGTAAAGCAGCAGATGCAGCACTAGGTAAAGCGAATATCACCGTTAATAAAAACTCCGTACCAAATGATCCACAAAAACCATTTGTGACCTCTGGTATTCGTGTTGGTACACCAGCTGTGACTCGTCGAGGCTTTAACGAGCAAGACTGTCGTGAACTAGCCGGTTGGATGTGTGATGTATTAGATGCATTAGGCAAAGAAAACGAAGAGCAAGTGATTGCAGCAACCAAAGAAAAAGTATTGGCAATCTGCAAACGTCTTCCTGTTTACGCAAGCTAATTTTTAATCATTGTTAAAAGAAACGGTAACATCAGTAAAGGATGTTGCCGTTTTTTATTTCAATTTTTCTATTCTCCACTGAGAGATGGAGAGCTAATCGCTTGATATTATAGTAACTATTTTTCTGAGCAATTGAATAGTTGAATAAAATACTATATTATTTGGTAGCTCAACTAAACGATAAATATATTAATTCTTCAGCCTAAAGAGCCTGGGTAAAAACCAGCCTCCATTATGCTTACTTAAATTGCCACGATAGTGGTTTAACGGTGCTGAGCCTATTATCCAATTTAGTTGAAAATCTGACCGCACTTTTGTACTCAACTGAAATACATTTATCTCTCCAAAGGAAATCCATGCTTAAAACATTATTTAATTTATTTCGAAAAACTGATAAAAACAGCCTTGAAACATTACAGCAACGTGTAGAACAAGGGGATGCTGAGGCAATGTATCAGTTAGGACGTTTTTATCATATTGGAGAGGTGGTAGAAGCTGATTACGATAAAGCGATGACGTTATATCACCGCGCGAATGCATTGGGTTATCCATTGGCGGCAAGTAATATTGGCGCACTTTATGATGATATGGGGGAGCCTGAAAAATCAGTGGAATGGTTTGAGCAAGGCATTCGTCAGGGCGATAAACGAGCGACAATCAATTTGGGACGATTCTATCTTTTAGGCATTGGCGTGGAGCAAGACACATTTAAAGGCATGCAAATGCTAGAGAAATATGACAATAATGGGCTTGCTTCATACCTCTTAGCACAGGTATATGATGGCGTTATAGGATATGACGTTCCAATTAATTATCCTAAAGCATTGGAATATTACTTGTTTGCTGAGAAGAATAAACAAGATTTAACCAATGAAGATTTAATGACGCTTTATAATAACCTTGGGATACTCTACAACGCTCACGAGGATATTCCAACCAATTATGTTGAAGCGCAAAAATACCTAACCAAAGCTGCTGAAATGGGGTTTCCTAATGCAATGTATGGTTTAGCAAATTTACACGATTTTAAAGGGGATAAAAAGCAAGCCTTCAAATGGTATTTAAAAGCTGCTGAAAATGGCTTAATTGATGCCTATTACTATGTTGGTAATGCTTATAAAAGAGGTGAGGGGGTTCAACAAGATAGCCAGAAAGCCTTGAAATGGTTAGAGCTAGCAGCAGAATACCAAATGAGGGATGCGGCTTGGGAATTGGCTGAGATTTACCAGGAAGGGCTAGGTAATGTGCCACAAAATTTAGAAAAAGCTCAAGAGTTTTATCTACTTGCAAAAGAATCAGGAGAGAATGTCGAACGTTCAGTGCAACAGCTGCAAAGTCGTCTTGCTGTGCGTGATGATTTTGATGCATTACTTGAACGAGCGAAAGAAGGCAATCTTGAGGCGCAAAAGGATTTAGCGATGGCTTACGTTCGAGGTGATGAAATTGAACAGAATTATGAAGAAGCCTTTAAATGGTATAAAGCTGCCGCCGAACAAGGCGATGCAGATGCACAAAATAGCCTTTATAACCGCTATGCAAAAGGCGAAGGAGTTGAACAAAATAGCGAAGAAGCGATGAAATGGCTACATCGTAGTGCCGATCAAGGTCATGGGCTAGCTTATTATAATTTAGGGTTTGAATATAGTTCAGGTGTTTTAGTCAAAAAAAATGAACTAGAAGCGATCAAATGGTATAAAAAAGCAGTAAAAAAAGACGTCACAGAAGCTTATTATCAACTCGGATTTCTTTATACTTATGGCGATACTATTAAAAAAGATTACAAGTCTGCATGGGAATGTTATGAATTGGCGGGCGGAAGCTGGAACGGTGAAGCACAAAATGAATTAGGTATCCTTCACTTTAATGGGCTAGGAGTACCAAAAGATGATGCAAAAGCCTTTCTCTATTTCCAACTTGCTGCTGAAAACGGCAGTCCTGAGGGAATGTATAATTTAGGTGCGATGTATGACAATGGCTTTGGGACAAAACGCAACCGCAAATTCGCTACTCAATGGTTTAAAAAATCCTGTGAAGCTGGATATGAAAAAGCATGCGAGATGCTATAAAAATAGAGCTTACTTTATGTTTATCCGTACAAAAGGATGGGCGTAATACATGGTCAATGTGTTAGAATTAACTATTCTTTTTATTGTTTTTTGATCTTCTAGTTTACGCATAATGCTGATTCAGCTTTTATTTGTAATGTTAGCGGCGGTAAATATCGCCGCTTATTTTTTAATGTGGAAAGATAAAGTCCGCGCGGTTCGTCACGGCTGGCGAATTTCTGAAAATACCTTCTTCCTATTAAGTCTTCTTGGTGGTTTTATTGGTGTTTATTGCGGGATGAAGCGCTTTCGCCATAAAACCAAACATTTCAGTTTCAAATTTGTTGTTATTCTCAGTGCCTTTATTTGGCTAGTCTTAATGCCTTACTGGTATTTCTTTCTTGAATAATATTGAGTACAGAATGACTTTCAGTAATAAAAAAGCCTAGAGAATATCTCTAGGCTTTTTAGCGTGTAGTTAGATTATTTAAAAATGAGGCGTCTTCTTCTGCTTTTCTTCACTTGTGAAATAGTAATTAATCCCAATACAAGGACATAAACAGCAAAAATAAACACGAGCCATTGCACCATAGTAATACCGAAGAGTGACCATTGACTTTCATTACAGCTACCTGTCGGATTGAAGACTGCGGGTAGCCATTTATGGAATGGTAAAGTTTCCGGAAAGTTAGGTATAAATTCACATTGTTTCCACGGTGCAGGGTTCATTTGTAAATCAAGGTGACGGATAGATATCATTAATCCTTTAATTGCACTAAATAAACCCACAATAAGAGCAAGAATGCGGATAATAAGCGAACTTGGGGCTAAGGCGCCGATAAGACCAGCGACGAATAAACCCACAACAGCTAAACGTTCATAAACACAAAGTACGCAAGGTTGTAAACCCATGCCGTATTGAAAATAAAGTGCGGTCGATTCTAAGGCAAAAGCGGTAAATGCCAAAAAGATCCACGCTGAACGTTTAAGGGATAATTGCTTAAAAAAGTCGAGCATTCTTTCTCCTTATGCTTCACTAAATAGGAAGAATTAAGCCAAGTTTCGCAAGCAAAATTGTCATATCTGGTAAGATAAATTCGATAGCAAGGAAACCCACCACAGTTAATACGATGGTGTAAGGCAATGCCATATAGACCATTCTACCATAGGAAAGTTTAATTAACGGTGCAAGAGACGATGTTAGTAAGAACAAGAATGCAGCTTGACCGTTTGGCGTTGCTACAGAAGGTAAGTTTGTACCTGTATTGATTGCGACCGCAAGTAATTCAAATTGGTGTGGTGCAATTGACCCAGCTGTAAGCGCATTTTTTGCTTCATTGATGTAAACCGTTGCAACGAATACGTTATCAGAAATTGCAGAAAGTAAACCGTTGAAACCATAGAATAAGGCTAACTGAGTTTTCTCTTCTGCACTTAATACGAAGTGGATAATTGGACCAAAGAGTTTTTGATCAATAATTACCGCAACGATAGAGAAGAATACCACTAATAACGCAGTGAAAGGTAAGCTTTCTTGGAATGATTTACCAATAGCGTGCTCATCGGTTACACCAGTAAAGGTAGTCGCAAGAATAATCACACTTAAACCGATTAGACCAACAGCGGCTAAGTGGAACGCTAGACCTAAGATTAACCAAATCGCGATAAGACCTTGAACAGAAAGACGTACTTTATCTTGTTTAGACATTTTTTGTGTATTTTCACGATCTAAATCAGCCAAGATTTTCCATACTTCTTCTGGTAATTTTTCGCCATAGCCAAATACTTTAAATTTTTCCACTAAAACACAAGTGAGTAATCCACAGATAAATACCGGGATGGTTACTGGCGCCATACGGAAGAAGAACTCAATGAAGTTCCATTTTGCTTGTTCTGCAATAATCAGGTTTTGTGGTTCACCCACCATGGTCATTACACCACCTAGTGCTGTCCCCACACCTGCATGCATCATTAAGCTACGTAAGAAAGAGCGGAATTTTTCGAGAGTTTCGTGATTTTTAATTTTGTTATCATCAGAAATATCAACTGCATCTTGTAGTGTTTTACCGGATGCGACTTTGTGATAAACCCCATAGAAACCCATAGCTACGCTGATAATTACTGCAACAACAGTAAGTGCATCTAAGAAAGCTGAAAGAAATGCAGCACTAAAACAGAACGCGACAGAAAGTACGATTTTAGAACGGATACGGACTAATAATTTGGTGAACACATAAAGCAAAAGTTGCTTCATAAAGTAAATACCGGCCACCATAAAGATTAAAAGTAAAACGACTTCAAAGTTTGCCATGATCTCGGCTTTAACGTGCTCTGCATTCGTCATACCAATAGCAATAGCTTCAACGGCTAATAAACCACCCGGTTGAAGAGGATAGCATTTTAATGCCATTGCTAGGGTGAAAATAAACTCAGCCACGAGTACCCAACCCGCCACAAATGGGCTTACCCAAAAGAATAAAATTGGGTTAATTACCAAGAAGGCAATAATAGTTAATTTATACCAATCAGGGCTCGAGCCCAGAAAGTTTTTCATAAAAGCTTGTGTGTAAGTCATATTGAACTCCGTTTTTTATAGTCCTATCATTGTAATATATACTGCTTTAAAGGATAATAGACCAGTTAAAGATTTATTCAATAAATCACATTTTTTTGATCTTTTTAGACTTTTTTATATTTATTTCATACTCATGCAAACAGATAATACCCTTTTACGGGCTCAAAGCCCAGCTGCGCTTGCCGAAGAATATATTGTTAGAAGTATTTGGGATGATGTATTTCCCGCCGGCACCAATCTTCCTTCTGAGCGTGATTTAGCTGATAAAATCGGCGTAACACGCACCACATTACGTGAAGTATTACAGCGTTTGGCTCGTGATGGCTGGCTTACCATTCAACACGGCAAGCCGACAAAAGTCAATGATATTTGGGATACAGCTGGTCCAAGCATCATTGAAACCTTAATTACCTTAGATCGCCAAAGTGCGCCGTTAATTATTGAAAATATGTTGTCATTGCGTAGTCGCATGTCAGAATCTTATATTTATGAGGCAGTAAAAAATTCACCTAAAGCTTCTGCAGCCTTGTTCAAAGGGATGGATGCTTTAGAGAATACCGCTGAAAGCTACATGGAATTTGACTATGCCTTATTTCGTCAGTTTACCGTAATGGCTAATAAACCTTTCTATCGTTTAATTTTCAATAGCTTACGTGGGGTTTATCATAAAATTGGTTTGCTATTCTTTAGTAACGAAAAACATCGCCAAGTGACACATGATTTTTATGTAGAATTGCGTGATATTTGTGAAAAAGGTCAATCTGATTTAGTGGTGGAATGTATTCGTAAACACAAACAAGTTACCTCCGCCTACTGGCGAGCCATTTTAGAAAGTTTGCCAAAAGATTTAGCAACAGAATAATATTAAAAGTGCGGTTGAAAATGACCGCACTTTTTCCTTATATCAAAGACTCAATATTATGCGTATTCCAAGAATTTATCATCCAGAATCCCTTAAAAATCAATCTACTTGCCAACTTTCAGAGGATGCGGCTAATCATGTAGGGCGTGTACTTCGCATGACTGAAGGTGAGCAAATTGAATTATTTGATGGTAGTAATCATATTTATCCAGCAAAAATTATTGAAGCGAGCAAAAAAGCCGTTAAAGTGGAAATTCTTGGTTGTGAATTGAGTGATAAGGAGTCGAATTTATCGATTCATTTAGGGCAGGTTATTTCACGCGGCGATCGAATGGAATTTACTATTCAAAAATCTGTGGAATTGGGCGTGAATGTGATTACACCATTATGGTCAGAACGCTGTGGCGTGAAGTTGGATGGTGAACGTATGGATAAGAAAATCCAGCAATGGCAAAAAATTGCTATTGCAGCTTGTGAACAATGTGGCCGTAACGTTGTGCCAGAAATTCGTCCATTAATGAAATTACAAGATTGGTGTGCAGAAAATGATGGCGCGTTGAAATTGAATTTACATCCAAGAGCCCAATATTCAATTAAAACCTTGCCTTCTATTCCAAAAGAAGGTGTTCGTTTGCTTATTGGTTCAGAAGGCGGTTTATCACCTCAAGAAATTGCTCAAACTGAACAACAAGGATTTACTGAAATTTTATTAGGAAAGCGTGTGTTACGTACAGAAACAGCCTCTTTAGCGGCGATTAGTGCGTTGCAAATTTGTTTTGGAGATTTGGGATAATGATGGATTTACAAGGGCAATTTTTAATTGCGATGCCACAGTTGGAGGATTATTTCCAAAATACCGTGGTGTATATGTGTGAGCATAATGAGCAAGGTTCGATGGGTTTAGTGATTAATCAACCCACCGATTTAAGCATTGCTGAGTTGTATTCAAAAATGAATTTTATGATGAAAAATGACCGCACTTTTAGCAATGAACTTGTACTTGCGGGTGGCCCAGTACATTCTGAGCGTGGTTTTATTCTGCATAAGAAAACCGCGAAAGAATTTGAGCACAGTTATAAAATTACCGATGAGATGTATCTCACCACTTCGGCAGATATTGTGGAAACCTTTGGTTCAGAGGGTGCACCCGAAAAATATCTTGTTGCGCTCGGTTGTGCAAGTTGGACAGCAGGACAGTTAGAACAAGAGATTGCAGATAATGCCTGGTTAGTGGCACCAGCTTCAGACACTATTTTATTTGAAACGATTTATGAAGATCGTTATCCTGCCGCGAATCAATTATTAGGGATTAATCCTCATAATTTTGTCTTTTCACAAGTGGGGCACAGTTAATGGCCATCACAGCAATCGCGTTTGATTTTGGCACAAAAAGCATTGGTTGTGCAGTCGGGCAAAGTATCACGGATACGGCGCAAGCCTTACCTGCATTTAAAGCGCAAGATGGCATTCCAAACTGGGATGCTATTGAAAAATGCTTAAAAGACTGGAAGCCTGATGTTATTGTGGTGGGATTGCCTTTAAATATGGATGGTACCGAGCAAGATTTAACACTTCGTGCGAAAAAATTTGCCAACCGCTTAAATGGTCGTTTCGGTATCAAAGTAGAACTGCAAGATGAGCGCTTAACGACGGTTTCTGCGCGAGATGAAATTTTCCAACGTGGCGGTTATCGTGCTCTCAATAAAGGCAAAGTAGATGGGATTTCTGCTTGCTTGATTTTAGAAAGTTGGTTTGAAAACTATTCAGAATAAGCCAAAAATAAACCGCACTTTAAGGTGCGGTTTGTTGTATTGATAGGTTTATTTTTTTATCCAAATCAGACTCGCCATTCTTCCTGTTTTGCCATCTCGACGATAGGAAAAGAAGGTCTCTTTTTCATTGAATGTGCAATGTTCCCCACCGTAAATTTGGGTAATCCCTAATTTGTTGAGGCGTTGAGTAGCAATTTGATAAAGATTGCCGAGGTATTTTCCGGATTCATTCGGATCGGGTCGAAAAGCCGTTTCTGCAATCGGGTCAAAAGCCATAAATTGTTCAATCACTTCTTTGCCTACTTGGAACGCATTAGGTCCGATAGCAGGCCCAAACCACGCAATAATCTCTTCGGGGGCAGATTGGAAACATTTCATCGTTTCTTCTAACACTCCATCACAGAGTCCACGCCAGCCCGCATGTGCCGCCGCTATTTCAGTCCCTTGCTTATTGGTGAATAAAACCGGTAAGCAATCAGCTGTCATCACCAAACATACTTGGTTAGGTTGATTGGTGTAAACCGCATCAGCCTCTAAATTATTACCCTCATAAGGCACCGTAATTACACGAGTGCTGTGCGTTTGAGTTAAAAACAACGGGAAATGTGGCAGATTAAATTTTTCGACCAATAAAGTGCGGTTAGTTTTGACCGCACTTTTATCATCTTCGACATGATCACCCAAATTGAAACTATCGAAAGGCGGCAGGCTTACGCCACCTTCTCTCGTAGTTGTAAACGCTTGGATATGTGGTGGAACATTCCAGTTTGGAACAATGGCTTTCATCTTAATAATCCAATTCGTCTTTATGTTCGAGGTAATCCGCTTTTAAGGCATGCAGTAATTCGACAAAGTCATCTGGCAATGGGGCATACCATTCCATCATTTCACCTGTAATTGGGTGAGCTAAACGCAACATAACCGCATGTAAGGCTTGGCGTTTAAAATTACGCAGAACCTCATTGAAGGCTTCGCTTGCATTTTTAGGTGGGCGAGGACGACCTCCGTAAGTTTGATCACCTAATAATGGATGCGCAATATGTGCCATGTGCACACGAATTTGGTGAGTTCGACCGGTTTCTAAACGTAAGCGTAAACGCGTGTAATTACGGAAATTTTCCATAATGCGGTAGTGCGTCACAGCGGGTTTACCCATTGGGTGAACCGCCATCAATGTGCGTTTTGTCGCGTGGCGAGCCATTGGTTGGTCTACGGTTCCACCTTTGGTCATAATGCCACTGGCGACGGCTTCGTATTCACGAGTGATCTTGCGTTTTTGCAAGTCACGCACGAGTTTCGTTTGTGCAGGAATCGTTTTAGCAACAACCATGAGACCCGTTGTGTCTTTATCTAAACGATGCACAATTCCTGCGCGCGGTACTTCGGCAATAGGTGGATAGTGATAGAGTAGTGCATTAAGTACCGTGCCATCCGGATTGCCTGCACCAGGGTGGACGACGAGATCTTTAGGTTTGTTAATCACGATAATATCGTCATCTTCATAAACGATATTGAGTGGAATATTTTGTGGCTCAAAACGGTTTTCATCTTCCACTTCTACCGAAATCTCAATTTGCTCTCCGCCATAAACTTTTGCACGTGGAATATCGGCAATTTCACCGTTCATTTTTACCTGTTTTGCTTCAATCCAGGTTTTTAAACGCGAACGGGAATATTCTGGGAACAACTCTGCGAGGGTTTGGTCTAAACGCTGTCCCATTTGTTCGGGCTGAATTTCAGCCGTTAAGGTCATTTGTGGCATAAAAAATCCATCTAAAAATTTAAAAAGTTGGCTTATTGTGTAATGTTCTATACAATATTCGTTAATTGTAACTTATTTATTGATTTTCGTAAAAATTAAGGAAAAAAGAATGCGTAAAATAAAATCTCTTGCACTTATTGCATTGACCTCATTCGCGATTGCAGCTTGTAGCAGTGGTAATAAAGAAGTGGAACAAGCTTCTGTTGATGATCTTTATGCAAAAGGGGCCGCAGCATTGCAAGAAGGAAGCTATTCTGACTCGATTCGTTATTTAAAAGCAGCAACAGAGCGTTTCCCTGGTAGTACTTACCAAGAGCAAGCAATGCTTGATTTAATTTATGCAAACTATAAAACGCAAGATTACACCGCAACGTTGGTAACTGTAGATAACTACTTACACCAATTCCCACAAAGTCCAAACCGTGACTATGCAGTGTATATGGCGGGTTTAACTAACTTGGCAACGGCTGATAACATGATTCAAGACTTCTTTGGTATCGATCGTGCAACGCGTGAAACAACTTCAATGAAAACGGCGTTTTCAAACTTCCAAAGCTTAGTGCGTGCGTTCCCAAATAGCCCATATTCACAAGATGCAGTAGCACGTATGGCATACATCAAAGATTCATTAGCTCGTCATGAATTAGAAATTGCAAAATTCTATGCAAAACGTGATGCATGGGTAGCTGTAGCAAACCGTGTAGTGGGTATGTTACAACAATATCCAGATGCCAAAGCGACTTACGAAGGTTTATTCTTAATGAAAGAAGCCTATGAAAAAATGGGTTTACAACAATTAGCGAGTCAAACTCAACAAGTCATCGATGCGAATAAAGATAAACAATTTGCGGACGTGAAAAAACCGGAAGAGTCTGATTTAATTCAACCGGTTAAAAAATAATCCCGTCCCTTGTGGGACGTGCTTGAATAAGCAAAATTATTCAAATAAAGGCTAGTCAAACCAATCAAATTGAGCTAGTATAAATTTAAAAGATTTCCTGGGGTGTTCGTGGATGGGTTATGTCCCTGAGCCGATACTTAGAACTTTATAAATCGGTTTCCCGCCATTGGTGTGTAGGCTTGACCTTTGACTTTGTCATTGGACTAAAGAAACCTAAAAATGGCCTTACCGGTTTCCTTGGACCGTCGGGTTCAAGGACTACTACTCGTAGCGGCACTCTGGGACCTTTCTCTTAAATCCATTCTTTCCAATCGAATGAAATCAACACAGCAAACGCTTCGCAATCAACTCCGTCAACAAATTCGTAAAACACGAGCAAATTTGACCGCACTTCAGCAGCAACAGGCGGAAGATTCCATTACTCAACAAGCTCTTGCATTAATTGAAGAACGAAATGCGCAGCATATTGCCTTGTATGTTTCCTTTGATGGAGAAATCTCCACAGATAAACTTATTAAAACCCTTTGGGCACAAGATAAGCACGTTTATTTGCCGGTATTACACCCTTTCAATCCTAACCACCTTTTGTTTTTACGTTATTTGCCAGATACACCGATGCTGAAAAATAAATTTGGCATTTGTGAGCCCAAACTCAATGTGCAAAACGTATTGCCTTTGGATGAATTAGATATTCTTTTTACGCCACTCGTCGCGTTTGATAAACAAGGAAATCGTCTAGGTATGGGCGGTGGTTTTTATGATCGTACCTTACAACATTGGCAAAATACTTCTTTTATCCCTGTGGGATTAGCCCATCAATGTCAGCAAGTCGAACAGCTTCCCACAGAAGTGTGGGACGTGCCACTTCATCAAATCTTAGTTGCTTAAACCTATCAAGACGTAAAGTTTGATAGAAAAAATTAAAAATAGTCTATTTTTTCTCTTGAAATACCAAAAAAGGGTCTTATTTAATTACTCATAAAGGGGATGACCCCAAGTATTTTATGCAGGAGAAGATAAGATATGAATATTGAAAAATTTACCACTAAATTCCAACAAGCACTTAGTGAAGCACAGTCATTAGCGCTTGGTAAAGATAATCAGTTTATCGAACCAGTGCATTTATTGGCCGCACTTTTAAATCAACAAGACGGTTCAATTGCACCGATTTTGACAGCAAGTGGCGTGAATGTCGCGTTATTACGTAATGAATTAAACGCAGAATTGAATAAATTGCCACAAGTGTCAGGTAATGGCGGAGACGTGCAAATTTCTCGTCAATTACTCAACTTATTGAATTTATGTGACAAATTAGCACAACAAAAACAAGATAAATTTATTTCCAGTGAATTGTTCTTATTAGCGGCGCTTGAAGAGCGTGGCGCATTAAATGACATTTTGAAAAAATGTGGTGCGAAAAAAGAACAAATTTTACAAGCGATTCAACATATTCGCGGAGGACAAAGCGTGAACGATCAAAATGCAGAAGAAAGCAGACAAGCTCTTGAAAAATATACGATTGATTTAACAGCTCGTGCTGAAAGTGGCAAACTCGATCCAGTTATTGGTCGTGATGAAGAAATTCGTCGAGCCATTCAAGTATTGCAACGTCGTACCAAAAACAACCCAGTATTAATCGGTGAGCCTGGTGTAGGTAAAACCGCTATTGTGGAAGGTTTGGCACAACGTATTGTCAATGGTGAAGTACCGGAAGGCTTGAAAAACAAACGTGTCCTTTCTTTAGATATGGGTGCCTTGATTGCAGGTGCTAAATATCGTGGTGAATTTGAAGAACGTTTAAAAGCGGTATTAAATGAACTTGCAAAAGAAGAAGGTCGCGTGATCCTCTTTATTGATGAAATCCATACCATGGTTGGTGCAGGTAAAACTGACGGTGCGATGGATGCAGGTAATTTATTAAAACCAAGTTTGGCACGTGGTGAATTACACTGTGTGGGTGCAACAACGTTAGACGAATATCGTCAATATATCGAGAAAGATGCTGCACTTGAGCGTCGTTTCCAAAAAGTCTTTGTGGATGAGCCAAGTGTGGAAGATACCATTGCGATCTTACGTGGTTTGAAAGAGCGTTATGAGATCCATCACCATGTAGATATTACTGACCCAGCAATCGTGGCAGCGGCAACACTTTCGCATCGTTATATTTCCGATCGTCAATTGCCGGATAAAGCCATCGACTTAATCGATGAGGCGGCTTCTAGTATCCGTATGGAAATTGACTCTAAACCTGAGCCGCTCGATCGTCTTGAACGCCGTATCATCCAATTAAAATTGGAACAACAGGCGTTACAAAAAGAAGAAGACGAAGCAAGCCGTAAACGTTTAGAAATGTTAGAAAAAGAACTTTCTGACAAAGAACGTGAATATGCTGAGCTTGAAGAAGTATGGAAGTCAGAAAAAGCAGCGCTTTCAGGTTCTCAACACATCAAACAAGCGTTAGATGCGGCGAAAACTGAAATGGAGCAAGCACGTCGTGCTGGCGATTTAAGCAAAATGTCTGAGCTTCAATACGGTCGTATTCCAGAATTGGAAAAACAACTTGCTGCCGCTGAAACCGGTGAAGGCAAAGAAATGAGCCTATTACGCTATCGTGTGACAGATGAAGAAATTGCGGAAGTACTTTCTAAAGCAACCGGCATTCCAGTTTCTAAAATGATGGAAGGTGAGAAAGAAAAACTCTTACGCATGGAAGAAGAATTGCACAAACGTGTGATCGGTCAAGAAGAGGCAGTCGATGCCGTAGCAAATGCGATTCGTCGTAGCCGTGCAGGGCTTTCAGATCCTAACCGCCCAATTGGTTCTTTCTTATTCTTAGGTCCAACTGGTGTAGGTAAAACTGAGCTTTGCAAAACTTTAGCGAAATTCCTCTTTGACAGCGAAGATGCGATGGTGCGTATTGATATGTCAGAGTTTATGGAAAAACACAGCGTATCTCGTTTAGTGGGTGCGCCTCCAGGCTACGTAGGCTATGAAGAAGGTGGTTACTTAACTGAGGCTGTACGTCGTCGTCCATATTCGGTGATTTTGCTTGATGAAGTGGAAAAAGCCCATGCGGATGTATTCAATATCTTGTTACAAGTATTGGATGATGGTCGTTTAACTGATGGTCAAGGCCGTACTGTGGACTTCCGTAACACGGTGGTGATTATGACCTCTAACTTGGGTTCTGATTTGATCCAAGGTAGTAAAGACGAAAGCTATGGTGAAATGAAAGCCTTAGTGATGTCAGTGGTGAGCCAACATTTCCGTCCGGAATTCATCAACCGTATTGACGAAACTGTGGTATTCCACCCACTTGGTAAAGATAATATCCGTGCGATTGCAAGTATCCAATTAGAACGTTTAGCAAAACGTATGGAAACTCGTGGTTACGAATTAGTGTTTACTGAAGCTTTATTAGATTTCATTGGTGAAGTGGGTTACGACCCAATTTATGGGGCGCGTCCATTAAAACGTGCAATCCAACAAGAGATCGAAAACAGCTTGGCACAACAAGTTCTATCTGGTCAATTATTACCAGGTAAAGTGGTCACAGTGGATTATGTGGATGGCAAAGTTCAAGCCAGACAATAATTTGTAAAATGAAAGCCATTTAGTGAAAGCTAAATGGCTTTTTTATGCTTTGGTAAAAGATAAAATAGGGTAGAATGACGCTGTGTATTGCGTATAAAAATGAGGAAAAAAATGACCGCACTTTTAAAAATTGGTTTGGTTTCAGTATCAGATCGTGCATCAAGTGGTGTGTATCAAGATCAAGGGATTCCAGAATTACAACAATGGTTAGAGCAAGCGTTGGTGGATCCTTTTGAAGTGGAAACGCGATTAATTCCAGATGAGCAACCATTAATCGAACAAACGCTGAAAGAATTAGTGGATGAGCACCATTGTCATTTAGTGCTCACAACGGGCGGTACAGGTCCGGCAAAACGTGATGTGACACCTGATGCCACGTTAGCAGTAGCCGATCGTGAAATGCCTGGATTTGGCGAGCAAATGCGTCAAGTGAGTTTACATTTTGTGCCGACAGCGATTTTATCTCGTCAAGTTGGTGTGATTCGTAAAAATAGTTTGATTTTGAATTTACCGGGTCAGCCAAAAGCCATCAAAGAAACTTTAGAAGGCGTGAAAGATGAGCAAGGCAAAGTCTTAGTGAAAGGAATTTTTAGTGCGGTGCCTTACTGCTTGCAATTAATCGATGGTATTTATATTGATACCAAGCCTGAAGTGATTACAAGCTTCCGACCGAAAGCCGCACGTCGCGAAAATTTGGAGAAATAAGATGAAAAAAATCGAAGCCATTATTAAGCCATTTAAATTAGATGATGTGCGTGAAAATCTATCTGATATTGGCATTAGCGGAATGACGGTGACTGAAGTCCGTGGTTTTGGTCGTCAAAAAGGGCATACAGAGCTTTATCGTGGTGCGGAATATATGGTGGATTTTCTGCCTAAAGTGAAAATCGAAATTGTCGTGCCAGATGATTTGCTTGAACAATGCCTTGAAACCATTGTTGAAACTTGCCAAACAGGCAAAATCGGTGATGGTAAGATCTTTGTTTATGATGTAGAACGCGTGATCCGTGTTCGTACAGGCGAAGAAAATGAGGAAGCCATTTAGTGGAAAAAAACTTAAATTTTAACCGCACTGTAGTCGCTATGGCGGCTTTAGTGATTGTGTTTGCGGGAATTAAACTGGCGGCAGAGATTGTCGTGCCTTTTTTATTGGCATTATTTATTGCCATTATTTGTTCGCCAGTGATTAAAGCAATGACACAACGCAAAGTACCACATGGTATTGCGATTGCCTTGTTGTTTATTTTGATTTTAATTGTATTCTTTTTCCTCGCGGGATTAATTAACAGCAGTGTGCAAGAATTTACGCGTTCTATTCCGCAATATAAAGTACTGCTTTCAGAGCGTATAAATGACTTTATGGCATTAGCCCAAAAACTGAAATTGCCGATTGTGATTTCTCGCGAAGCCATTATGGAGCATTTTGATCCAAGTGTGATCATGAACTTTGTGAGCCGTTTGTTATTAAACTTTTCTGGCGTGGTGACGAATGTTTTTGTGTTGATCTTAGCGGTGATTTTTATGCTGCTTGAAGCACCAACCATGAAGCATAAACTTGCTTTAGTTTTAAGTGATAATGAACATGATGTTGTCGCGGAAGAACATCACATCGATCGTATTTTAGATGGTGTGATTAGTTATCTTGGTGTGAAAACGGTGATTAGTTTGCTTACCGGCGTCTCGACGTGGATTTTGTTGGATGTAATGGATGTCCAATATGCGATTTTATGGGCAACCTTAAGCTTCCTATTAAATTACATTCCAAATATTGGCTCGATTATTGCAGCCGTGCCGATTGTTGTCCAAGCGTTATTGCTGAATGGATTTGGTGTGGGTATGGGCGTGACAGCTGGTATCATTGCATCAAATATTGTGATTGGTAATATTATTGAACCAAAAATGATGGGAAAAACTTTAGGGCTTTCTACCTTGGTCGTATTCTTTTCGTTGCTTTTCTGGGGATGGTTGCTCGGTACAGTCGGTATGTTACTTTCAGTGCCATTAACAATGGCGTTTAAAATTACCTTGGAAAGCTCTGAATCAACGAAGAAATATGCGGCTTTATTAGGTGATGTAAACGACTAAAGTGCAGTCATAAAATGTCATAATTTTAGCAATAAAAAAGCCACCGTTATGGTGGCTTTCTTTTTATCTGATGTTTAATAGATTAAGGTAAATCATCTACTTCTTTATCCACTTTGGGTGGAATCATATGTTCACGGCGTAGGCCGATATCATAAGCAATCGCAATCGCGATAAAGATTGATGAGTAAGTACCAAAACCGATACCAATTAATAACGCTAATGAGAAGTTATGAATTGATGGACCACCAAAGAAGAACAAGGCAATCACAACAAGAAGCGTTGTGAGAGATGTCATGATGGTTCTCGATAAGGTTTGCGTTAAGGAAATATCAATAATATCGATAGTTTCTACACGGCGAATTTTACGGAAGTTTTCACGCACACGGTCGAATACCACGATACTATCGTTGATAGAATAACCTACAACGGAAAGAATCGCCGCCACGAAGGTTAAATCCATTTCGACTTGTAATGCAGAGAATACACCGAGTGTAATCACCACGTCATGCGCAAGTGAGGCAATACCACCAAAACCTAAACGCCATTCAAAACGTGAACCCACGTAAATTAACATCATTGCCAAGGTAGCAAGAGTCGCATAAACCGCACCTTGAGCTAGTTCTTCACCGACGTTCGGACCGACGAATTCGATACTGTTAATATGAATATTCGGATCAATCGTTTGGAGCATGCTTTTAACGTGATCACCAATAGCAGAATCGTTATTGTCAGCCGGCAAACGAATCATCACGTCTTGTACAGAACCGGTTGTTTGTACAATCGGGCTTGCAATACCATTTTGATTTAATGTGCCACGGATTTTCTCTAAATCAGCCGGTTGTGAGAAATGAGTATCAAATACCACACCACCGGTAAAATCCAAGCCCCAGTTAAAGCCTTTTGTCACAATGAAGAAGAGGGAAATCGCCATCAAAATCACAGAAAATGCATATCCCACAAATCTCACTTTCATAAATTCAGTGAGAGGGAATGGCAATTTAATCCCATTCACTTCACGGATAAAATGTCCGTTTTTATCTTTTGCAAATAATCTCATCTTATCCTACCTAAATTGATAATTTTTCAAGACGTTTACCGCCGTATATGAAGTTCACGATAGCACGTGTTCCGGTAATCGCTGTAAACATTGAAATTGCCACACCTAATGCAAGGGTTACTGCAAAGCCTTGAATTGGGCCAGTACCCACAGCATAAAGAATGATTGCCGTTAAAATTGTGGTTAAGTTCGCATCGAAGATAGAGGTGAATGCACCATTATAACCTTCGTTAATGGCTTGCTGGATTGGACGACCATTACGAATTTCTTCTTTGATACGCTCAAAAATAAGTACGTTGGCATCCACCGACATCCCCAGGGTTAATACGATACCCGCAATCCCTGGCATGGTGAGTGTTGCACCTGGTAGGATAGACATCAATCCGACTAATAAAACGATATTAATCACCAAGGCGAAGCTTGCGATAATACCGAAGATTTTATAGTAAATCAGCATGAATACTATGACGGCAATTAAGCCCCAGAAGCTTGCATCAATACCTTGTTCTACGTTTTGTGCACCAAGAGAAGGACCGATTGTACGTTCTTCAACAATTTGCACTGGCGCGATTAATGCTCCTGATTTTAATAACATAGAAAGGTTTTGTGCTTCTGCAGAACTGCTTACACCCGTAATTTGGAAGTTAGAACTAAAGCGCCCTTGAATGGTTGCGACGTTAATGACTTCTTCATTTTTCTCTAAAATGGTTTTGCCATTTTCGTCTTTTTTACCGTTGTCTTTGTATTCTACATACAAGGTTGCCATTGGTTTTTTGTAGTATTTCTTGGTAGTTTGCGACATGATTTCGCCGCCTTCACTGTCCAAGGTTACACTTACTTGTGGCGTACTGGTGTTTTGGTCTAAACCAGAACTTGAGTTGATGATGTGTTCACCACCCAATACCGCACGTTTGTAAAGCGCAACAGGTCGACCTTGACGGTCATATTTGATTTCTGTATCAGAAGGCAACATACCACGAGCAGCGGATTCAGGGTTCACTAATGAATTCACAATGCGGAATTCAAGTGTTGCGGTTGCCCCTAAGATTTCTTTTGCGCGCGCAGTATCTTGAACACCCGGTAATTCGATAACGATACGTTCTGCACCTTGACGTTGGATAACCGCTTCAGCTACGCCTAATTCAGCGACACGTTTACGTAAAATCGTTAAGTTTTGCTCGATGGCTAAGTTACGTGATTCTGTTAATGCCGCTTCTGAAAGGGCAAGGTTTAAGGTGTTGTCACCAATGTCAGACACGTCTAATGTTGGGTGTAACTGACGAATAATACGCGCTGCTTTTGACATTTGGTCTGCGTTTTCTAATGTGACCGTTGTACCAAATTTGTCGCCATTTTTAATCGCCGTAAACTGAATTTTTTCTTTACGTAATTCGTTGCGTAATGTGTCTTGTAACTGTTCTTGACGTTTAGCAAGCGCAGAATTCATGTCCACTTCCATTAAGAAGCGTACACCACCACGTAAGTCCAAACCCCATTTCATCGGGTTAGCCCCAATGCTGCTTAACCAAGCCGGTGTTGCCGGTGCAAGGTTTAATGCCGTGGTGTAGTTGTTGCCTAGTTTTTCTGCAATTTTATCTTTGGCAAGAAGTTGGTCATCTGTGTTGGTGAAACGGGCAAGAATGGAGCCATTTTCAAGAACGATAGATTTGGTTGGAAGGTTATTTTCTTTCAGTACATTTTGTACTTCAGTTAATGCGGTGGTGTCTGCTTGTTGTCCGCGAGTACCGGAAATTTGCACCGCTGGATCTTCACCATAGATATTTGGAAGAGAGTATAAAGCACCAATGGCGACCACAAGGATCACCATTAGATTCTTCCATAATGGGTAACGATTTAACATAGTTTTCCCTTTAGGAATTTAAATTAGAGAGATTTTACAGAACCTTTCGGTAATACTGAAACGATGTAGTTACGGTTAATCGTGATTTCAGTGGTATCGTTTAAAGCGATAACAATTTCAGCACCTTCGGTTACTTTAGTGATTTTACCAATCAAACCACCAGCGGTTAATACTTCAGTGCCTTTCGCTAATTCAGACATTAATTTTTTGTGTTCTTTGTTACGTTTCGCTTGTGGGCGGTAAATCATAAAATAAAAAATTAAACCGAAGATCACGAAAATAAATAACGTGGACATTGGGCTTTGTGCTTCCATTGTGTTTTCCTTATAAATGAAAAGTTAAAAGTGTGCGTAAAATACCATAAAACGGCATTCAGTAAAAGCCGATGAAGGCAATAACAACGAGAATTTTAGGATTAATTGATTTTTTTCAAGCAAACTTCGAAGATTTGCTCGGAAAGCCAATGTTGATCCACTAATTCACATTGATTTTCTTCACAAAAAACAACAAAATTTTCCACCGCACTTTGACGATTTAATTGCAAAACTAATTCCTCATTCGGCGCTAAATTTGCCAAAGCCTTCTTCGCCGTTAAAAGCGGAATCGGGCAGGAAAGTGCGGCCAAATCTAATTGATATTTCATGGTTTAAACTTGGCGACGAGCAAACATAATTTTGCCCATGGCGGTCAGTTGTTCTGCGGATAAATATTGCTTACCAAGCTCAAATAGCGGCTCTTCAAGGGCAAGATGTCTATCATAGCTTGCTACAAATAGCGTAATCAGTCTTTCATCTACATCAATCCGTTTCTCTGCAATCAATTCTTCTAGTTGTTCAGAAAGTTTTGCCCAATTTTCATGCAAAGTAACATGTTGGCGTTCTAATTCATCTACCGATTCTTTCGCTTGAGGCGCTTTTTCAATTAAAGCAGGGAAAAAATCTTTTTCTTCATCATCATGATGAAGGGGTGCCGCGTGATTAAAATACTGCAAAATGGTTTTCACATCATTTAATACGGCTTGATTCACGCCATTTTTTTCTAAGTAGCCAGGAAGAATGGTGAGTTGCTTACAAAAGCGTCTCACTTTGTTATGACAGGCATAAAGCATATCAATCGGCTCATTCCAAGTGGCAAATTGTTGAGGTTCAAGGATTTGCATAAGGTTTCCTTTGTTAAAAAGTGCGGTCATTTTTGACCGCACTTTGCATGTGTTATTCTGATAATTGTGTTTCAGAAGATTGAGTAGGATCTAACTGTAATGGTGGAACAGGTTTGCCCATACGAGCATAGAATTCCACCACAAAATCATCAAAACGATCGTCTTCGATAGCTTGACGAATCTCCGCCATTAAACGTTGATAATAGCGTAAATTGTGAATGGTATTTAAGCGCGCACCTAAAATTTCACCGCATTTATCTAAATGATATAAATAAGCTTTGGTGTAGTTTTTACAGGTGTAGCAATCACATTCTGGATCTAATGGACTTGTATCATCGCGGTATTTTGCATTACGGATTTTGACAATACCATCTGTCACGAATAAATGGCCGTTACGTGCGTTACGGGTTGGCATTACACAGTCAAACATGTCAATACCACGACGCACGCCTTCCACTAAATCTTCTGGTTTACCCACGCCCATTAAATAACGGGGTTTATCAGCCGGGATTTGTGGGCAGATGTATTCTAAAATACGGTGCATGTCTTCTTTAGGTTCACCTACCGCTAAACCACCCACCGCATAACCGTCAAAGCCAATATTGACTAAGCCTTCTAATGATACTTTGCGTAATTCTTCAAATACGCCGCCTTGGATAATACCGAATAGGGCATTCTTATTGCCTAATTCATCAAAGCGATCACGGCTACGTTTTGCCCAACGAAGAGACATTTCCATGGATTTTTTCGCATAATCGAAAGTCGCAGGATATGGCGTACATTCATCGAAAATCATCACGATGTCAGACCCCAAATCATATTGAATCTCCATGGATTTTTCAGGTGAAAGGAAAATACGCTCACCGTTAATTGGATTTTGGAATTTCACACCTTCTTCGGTGATTTTACGTAATTTACCTAAACTAAATACTTGGAAGCCGCCACTGTCAGTCAGAATAGGACGATGCCATTGCATAAAATCATGCAAATCACCGTGTTTACGCATCACCTCTTGACCAGGTCGAAGCCATAAATGGAAGGTGTTACCTAATAAAATTTCTGCACCTGTTGCACGCACTTCTTCCGGTGTCATACCTTTTACGGTGCCATAGGTCCCCACTGGCATAAATGCTGGGGTTTCTACGCTGAACGTACCTTGTGGACGTTCAAATACCAAGCGACCACGACGCGCACTGCCGCTGGTTTTATCTAATTCATATTTCATTTTCTTTCCTCAACGAATAAACAGTTCGAAGATTTTTTGCAATAAAAAAGCCTGTCTTGTTTTCACAGGCTTAACAATCTTTGTGAGAGAGCATTTTATGCGGTGTGATTTAATAAGTCAAAAAATCTCTTGCAGAAGTAAATTTTCATGCTAATTTGAATAAAAATGCATTTTAAATGAATAATTATATTTTAAATCGGGAGGCGATTATGCAACGGAGAACACTTTTTAAATTAGCAGGTACGACAGCGTTAGGTATGGCATTGGCACCAAAATTGATGGCAGAAAATCAGGTGCCAAAAGCAACGTCAACGAAAGTATTACATCTCAATTTTAATGAGAATGCGTTAGGGATGTCGGAAAAAGCAAAACAAGCGATTATGAATAGTTTAGCAATCGGTTCATATTATCCAGATGATCAACGTGCAGCAGTCATTACGCAATTAGCTGCTAAACACAATGTCGCTGAAAGTTTCATTTCATTGGGAAATGGTTCTTCAGAAAATATTCAAGCAGCCGTCCAAGCATTGATCGTTAAGGCTCAAAATGCAAAACAAGCGGTTCAACTCGTGGTGCCGGATCCAACATTTAATTATGCAGAATTATATGCAAAAGCGTTAGGTGTGCCAGTGGTGAAAGTGCCGCTCGCAGACGATTTTTCTTTTGATTTAACGAAGTTAAAAAACGCCGCAGAAGCCTTTGATGGTGTGACGATTTTCTATTTATGTAACCCAAATAATCCAACATCAATGATTACGCCGGCTAAAACACTTTTCCCTTGGATTAAATCATTTTCTCAAAATAGCTATTTTCTGCTAGATGAAGCTTATGCGGACTTTGTGGAGGATCCTGCCTTTGAAACAGGTATGACATTAGTCAAAGAAGGCTTGAAAAATGTATTAGTGACACGGACTTTCTCTAAGTTTTATGCGTTAGCGGGCTATCGTGTGGGATATTTACTTGCTCAGCCGGAAGTGGTTGAAGAAGTGGAAAAATTTATGTCATTGGATAACACGAATCTTGCGGGAGCCGTGGCTGCAGTGGCCTCTTTACAAGATAAAACCTTTGCAAAATTGAGTTTCCAAAGTAATGCGGTTTCACGTCAGATTGTTCAAAATGCCTTAACAGAACTTGGTTTAAAATTTGCACCATCTAATGGTAACTTTATTTTCCATGAGATTAAGGGAGACGTAAAAACTTATCAAGAACGCATGAAAGCGCATTCTATTTTGGTGGGACGGGAGTTTTTGCCTATTCAAGGATGGAATCGTCTCACGCTTGGTACACCAGATGAGATGAAAGTGTTTGTTAAAGTACTAAAAGAATTTAGAGCAAAAGGTTGGATTTAAAAAAATGGGTGGCATTTGACCACCCATTTTTCTTATTCTAACCCTTTTACATTGGGATTTTTAGTAATAAACATCGCATCACCATAACTGAAAAAACGATAGCGATTTTCGACCGCACTTTTATAGGCGTTCATAGTGTGGCTAAAGCCTGCAAAGGCAGACACTAACATAATCAATGTACTTTCCGGTAAGTGGAAGTTGGTAATTAACGCATCCACCACACGGAAGGATTTACCCGGGTAAATAAAAATGGATGTATCTGAAAAATAAGGTTCAATTAAATCTGGGTTGCCATTTTCTTCTGCAGATAGGGCTGCCGTTTCAACTGAACGCACTGATGTTGTACCTACCGCAATCACACGTTTACCCGCTTTTTTCGTTTCAATAATGGCATTGCAGACTTCTTGAGAAAGCTCCACATATTCCGCGTGCATAATGTGATCTTCGATATTTTCAACGCGAACAGGTTGGAATGTGCCTGCGCCCACGTGCAAAGTCACAAATTCAAAATTGACACCTTTTTCGTGTAATTTTTGTAAAAGCTCATCATCAAAATGCAAGCCAGCCGTTGGCGCAGCCACTGCACCAGGCACTTTGTTATACACGGTTTGATAGCATTCTTGATCCGCTTCTTCATCAGGGCGATCAATATAAGGCGGTAACGGCATATGACCGATTTCTTGCAACACATCAAGTACATTGCGACTTTTATCCGCTAATTCCACTTCAAAAAGCGCATCTTGACGACCAATCATAATCGCTTTTACGCCCTTATTTTCACCGAGCTTATCTTCACCTAAAAATAATTCAGCGCCTTCTTTTGGTGCTTTTGACGAACGAATATGTGCTAAGAAATGATGTTCACTTAAAACACGTTCAACCAATACTTCAATTTTTCCGCCACTGGCTTTACGACCAAACATACGAGCAGGAATCACGCGCGTATTGTTAAAAATCAACAAATCCCCTTCGTCGATTAAATCCAATACATCGGTAAAAGTGCGGTGAGAAATTTCCCCGTTTTCACCATTAAGCTGTAGCAAACGGCAAGAAGAGCGATCTTCTTTAGGGTAACGAGCAATCAGCTCATCAGGTAAGTCAAAATGAAAGTCAGAAACACGCATAATTATAAATAATGAAAGCTAAAAATGGGGCATAGTCTAGAGCTATTCGGAGGAAAGAACAAGAAAAAAAGCCCTTTCAAAAAGGTGAAAGGGCAAAATATTTGGAGTCATACTATGAGTTGTTGAATTAACAAATCAGGTATGGGATGTATTATAGTGCATTTATTAACAAATGCAACAATTTTTTAACAAATTAATTGTGTGGATTGCGTGTGTTGGTGTTGACTAAGTTACGCATCAACAATGCATAATCAAGTTGGACGTCTTGTGGGACATCTAAAAAGACAAAGTGACCATCGCCAAGTGCGGCTTCCACATTTTCATTTTTGCGATTGAGCATTTTTTCAATTTTAAAGACGATGTTGCCTTGTGGAGTCATCATTTCTACTTCATCACCAAGCAAGAATTTATTTTTCACCGCCACTTCAGCCATACCTTGCTCGTTACGTTTACCGGTAAATTCACCGACAAATTGTTGGCGTTCAGAGATAGAGTAGCCGTATTCGTAATTTTGGTATTCATCGTGCGTATGGCGACGTAAGAAACCTTCGGTATAACCACGATGAGCAAGGGATTCCAACGTATCCATTAAGCTTTCATCAAATGGTTTGCCTGCTGCCGCATCATCAATGGCTTTGCGGTAAACTTGTGCGGTTCTCGCGCAGTAATAGAATGATTTAGTACGGCCTTCGATTTTTAAAGAATGCACACCAAGTGCGGTCAATTTTTCCACGTGTTGTACGGCACGCAGATCTTTTGAGTTCATGAAGTAGGTGCCGTGCTCATCTTCAAACGCCGTCATTTGCTCATCGGGCTTTTGTGATTCGGTATAAAGGAAAACCTTATCCGTTACTGCACCTTCACCTAAGGTTGGTGCGACATTTTTCACTTCGATTTGTTGAGCAGGATCGATTTTTGGCACGATGTTGCCCACTTCATCCGTCGTGCCTTCTTCCATTTTGTATTCCCAACGGCAAGCATTCGTGCAAGTGCCTTGGTTAGGGTCGCGTTTGTTGATATAGCCAGAAAGCAAGCAACGGCCAGAATATGCCATGCACAACGCACCGTGTACGAAGATTTCGAGTTCGATATCGGGCACGTGTTGGCGAATTTCGGCAATTTCTTCAATGGATAATTCGCGCGATAAAATCACACGAGTTAACCCCATTTGTTTCCAGAATTTTACCGTTGCCCAGTTTACCGCATTCGCTTGTACAGAAAGGTGAATATCAATATCCGGGAAGTTTTCACGCACCAACATAATTAAGCCTGGGTCAGACATAATTAAGGCATCTGGGCCCATGTCGATGACAGGTTGTAAATCTTTGATAAAGGTTTTGAGTTTGGAATTATGCGGTGCAATGTTTACCACTACATAGAATTTTTTACCAAGTGCATGGGCTTCATCGATCCCGATTTTTAAATTGGCATGATTAAATTCATTGTTACGTACACGTAAGCTGTAACGTGGTTGGCCTGCATAAACGGCATCTGCACCATACGCAAAGGCATAGCGCATATTTTTGAGGGATCCCGCAGGGGAGAGTAATTCAGGTTTAAATGGGGTTGTCATAATATTCTCTTGTCTGATTTCAGGTCAGTAGCTTGCTTTTGGCAAGCCGTATTAAAGGCCTGTATTTTAGGCGGATTTAGGGATTTGTAAAGTAAAAGTGCGGTTGGTTTTTTGATTGTTTTTTAGGTTAAAAATAAAAAAGGCGAACCATTCGTTCGCCTTATCAAAATTGTATTTAATTAAATCGCCCAGCCGCCAGCATAGAATGCGACAAGGACAATGGCGATGATAATTGTGCCGATGTTGAGTTTTTTCACATCACCACTCACGATACGACCAATCACTAATGCCGCAAAGCCAAGCATGATACCGGTTACGATGTTTGCCGTTAACACGATGAATACCGCGCAAACTAAGCCGCTCATTGCGCCCACGAAATCATCGAAGTCTAATTTGCTCACATTGCTTAGCATTAATAAGCCTACATACATTAACGCCGGTGCAGTTGCATAACCTGGCACTAAGAATGCAAGTGGTTGGAAGAATAACATTAATAAGAATAATACGCCGACCACGATAGCGGTGATACCCGTTTTACCGCCTGCGGCTGTCCCTGCTGCTGATTCGATATAAACAGCGGCTGGCGCAGTACCGAATAAACCTGAGAATAAGCTACTTACAGAATCAGAGGTTAAGGCTTTGCCACCGTTGATGATTTGTCCATCTTTATCTAATAAGTCCGCTTGTCCTGCAACGGCGCGAATAGTACCTGTTGCGTCAAATACGGCGGTCATCACTAACGCAAAAACAATCGGTAAAATGGCAGGTTGTAATGCACCTTGGAGATCTAATTGTAAGAAAAGTGAGTTTTCACCAAAGGTTGGCATTTTGAAGATTTGGCCATTGAATGTTACGTTTGGATCGAAGATTAAACCTACGATAGTAATCGCGATGATGACCCATAAAATCCCGCCTTTTACTTTCATTTTTTCTAAGCCAATAATGAATGCAAGACCGATTAAGGACATCATCACAGGGAACGAGGTGAAATAACCTAATTTAACCGGTAAACCCGCTTGGTTGCCGACCACTAAGCCTACGCCATTTGCGGCGATTAAAAGTAAGAATAAGCCGATCCCGATCCCTGCACCATGCGCGATACTTGATGGCAGGTTACGTAGAATCCATGAACGAATACCTGTTGCAGAAATTAAGGTGAACACCAAACCCATGAGGAATACGGCACCTAATGCCACAGGAATAGAAACATGTTGACCAATCACTAAGCTAAATGCGGTGAAAGCAGTTAATGAAATGGCACAGCCGATCGCCATTGGCGCATTTGCCCAAAAACCGATTAAAATTGATCCAAGCCCCGCGACTAAACAGGTTGCAATAAACACTGATTCAGCCGGAAAGCCTGCATCACCCAGCATTTTAGGCACAACAATCACGGAATACACCATCGCTAAAAAGGTGGTTAAACCTGCGATGATTTCTTGACGAACCGTTGAACCGCGTTTGCTGAGTTCAAAGGTTTTTTCTAAACTTGACATAAAGTCCCCTAGGTTAATAATCAAAAAAAGACGTGCTATTTTATAGCAAATTACTTAAAAGTAAACGTTTGCGTAATCGTTTTCTGTCAGTCTGGCGGGAAAGTGAGGTCAGTTTTGAGGATGTTTTTCGCATATTTTTTTATCGACTAAAAACTGCTATACTCTGCAAGTTTTTAACGTAATCAAAAAAAGGAAAAACAATGGCTGATTTTAATCAAATTTTAACGCCAGGCGATGTAGATGCTGGCATTATCAATGTGGTAAATGAAATTCCAGAAGGTAGCTGCCACAAAATCGAATGGAACCGTAAAGTTGCAGCGTTCCAATTAGACCGTGTTGAGCCAGCGATCTTCGCAAAACCAACTAACTATGGTTTCATTCCACAAACTTTAGACGAAGATGGCGATGAGTTAGACGTTTTATTATTAACTCGCCAACCACTTGCAACAGGTGTATTCCTCGAAGCAAAAGTAATCGGTGTGATGAAATTCGTTGATGATGGCGAAGTGGACGATAAAATCGTTTGTGTGCCAGCAGATGACCGCGATACCGGCAATGCATACAACAGCCTTGCCGATGTGCCTGCGCAATTAATCAAACAAATTGAATTCCACTTCAACAACTACAAAGCATTAAAAAAACCAGGTTCAACGAAAGTGACTCACTGGGGCAATGTAGAAGAAGCAAAAGAAGTGATTCGTGAATCAATCAAACGTTGGAACGAACGTTAATTTTTCATTTTAATGAATTTAAAAGGAATCAAGTTGATACCTTTTTATTTATCTATGAGCAAAAGTGCGGTCAATTTTGACCGCACTTTTGTCTTATTGAATATCGTTAAAACGAGAAACGTAATTCCGCATTAACATTATTGGCTTTGGTATCGTGGTTATAAGCACCTTGATAGCCGACTTTCATACTCAATACTGGTGTAAATTGAGCTTGTAGTGCCACACCTGTCGTGACGACATTTTTCAATTCTTTACCATAAAGATTCGCTACACCTTGGTTATTGATAACTAAGCTACCTTCAGCGGCTTTATCTTTATGGAAACGATGATAAGCCACATCACCTAATAGATTTACTTGAACGCCACCGATTGCAAATGGAATGGATGGACGTAAACCTGCAGAGGTGACGATTAAATCACGATTGTTGTCTTTTAACTGCACTTCGTCTTTTGTCACACCTTTGTTTTTGATGTGCATATAGCTTACGCCAGCATAAGGTTCAATCGCAAAATGTTCCCCTTTTAAGCCCGTGTAGGCAAGTTCAGCAAAGACATTTTGTGTTTGGCTATGGGTTTTCACGCCTTGTGCAAATTCAGCCCGTTGTTCGTGTTTACCCCAGCTTTGAATAAAGCCAATTTTCGGTGTTAACACGTTGAAGCGATGTTCAGCTGTTAAGCCTAAATGTACGGCACGATCTCTCGAAGTGCGGTCAATTTTGTGGCTGTTTTGTGTTGAGCCAACAAATACACCTATATGTTTGTTTGTATCAATGGTCGCATCAATACCCACAAGTTGATTGTACGCATGGCTGCTTAAGCTATCTGTGCTGAAGTGGGTGAAGGTGCCACTTGTCCAAATTTGTGTGCCTGCATCAAGCTGAGCTCTGACCGCACTTGGTTGGGCAAGTTGCTGACGAAGCAATAAGCCGTTTAACACATTGTGTTGTTGAGCCGAGAGATCCTCATCATAGCTTAAACGAGCAAAAGCTTGGCGAGCATTCTCTTCAGTTCCCAAAACAAGGTTTTGGTAATCAGGGCTGTTTGTTGCTGCATCTAAGGTGTTGGCGATAGCCGCTTCATTTTCAGTGGTTGCTGCAGATGCAAGGGCTTTTTTCTGAACGGTCACTTTCAATGTATTCGCATTACTTTCATTTTTCACCGTAAGGAAATCATAAGTGCGAGGTGTTTCAACTACTGCATTTTCAGCTCCTACAAATGAGCCAAAACCTTGTACTGAAACCACTTTTTGTGGATCTTGTTGTAATTGAGGCAGAATTTCTTCGTCAAATTTATTTGGCACTAAAACAGAACCGTCTGCAAAGGTTGCATTGACGTTCGCAATACCATTATTCAGTAAGAAACGACCACCTTTTTCTACCGTTGCAGTGACCGTTTTCGCAGTGCTGGTTAAGGTTTCGGTGGCAAATCCATTCTCACTTGGTTTAGTGACTTCCGCTTTCGGTAACACTTCCAATGTTGCACCTTGTTTTACGATAACTTGTTGTGCCGAACCAAGGGATTGATTTAACCCTGAAAGCTGACCTTCATTCACGGTAATTTCACCAGTGAAGCTGTTATTACCGGTGAGGGTTAAGGTACCAGAACCATTTTTAGTTAATGCACCGACATAGCCCTGTGCAGCACGTTCATTACGAGCCACTTCACGTGCTAAACCTACTTGATATTCCGCTTTTTCTTCAGCTGTCGCGCCTGCACGATTTTGCATTAACGCTTGTAATTCTGCTTTGAGTGTTGCCCAAGTTGCCGCTTCAGTTTGATCTTCGACTTGACGTGCTTTGATGGCTTTATCGCTAATATCATTTGACCAAACATCATTTTGGTTGAGGTTGATTTTCACGTTTCCTAAGAATTGACCAGGACCAAACATGGCTTTGCCAAGATCCAAAATACCCCAACCCCAAACGTTACTTGGTACACCTTGTTCAGTTTCCCAACGTTCTAATGGTTTACCTTCAAGCCCTTTACGAAGTGTGGTTTGTCTCGCAGTAGTGAGCATAACATCGCGCGCTTGATCGGTTGTCATGTATGGATAGCGAGAAAGAATGACACCTAACGCACCACTTACGTGAGGCGCCGCCATTGAAGTACCACCAGCCGATTTGTAGATAGGCTCACCATAAGTGTCGTTGTCTTGTAATTGAATATAGGCAGAATAGATGTTGGCGGATGGTGCCGCAATCGTCCACCATTTTGAATGGCCGGCTAGGTTAAATTCTTGAATATCTGCGCCTGCTTTTTCATCACTCACATCGTCATTTGAGTCATTCGGATAACCTTCACCACCGACTTGCCCTGTGACGTTTACCCAGTATTTTTCTGCATCAGGTCTGAAATAAGGCAACATCGCACGCGTAAAGGACTCTGCCATCATACTGCGGTTACCCGCTGTAAAAACTTGAATCACTTGTTTATTTTTTGCCACTTCATAAGCCGCATCAACAAAGTTTTTCTCACCACTGGTGACAAATTGATAATAAGCTTTTTCAGCTTCGTCTAAGTTACTTAAATAAATATATGCCGCAGGACTGGAAATTGGCTCAGGTGCTTTTGGTACATCGTAGTATTGCACGCCATATTCAGGCACATCACGCCAATCATATTTTGGTTTGTAGCCTTGTGCGCCAGCAAAGGATGAATTAACACGACGGTTTGACCCCCAACTGTTATTAATCACTTTTGCACCGGCATCTGCTAGGGCAGAGTAGCCTTGTAAGAAGAAACCATAGTCTTGATTTGGACCATAGGTCATGTTGTCGTTACCACCGGTATTGGCAGAATACAGATTAGCACCGAATGCTACACCATGCATCTCGTTGCCATCACGCGTTGCCGCCATTGTACCGCCAACGTGCGTACCGTGTGCATCATTGGTATATTTATGCCATGTGCCGTCAATATTGAAGGCTTCACCTTTAGTGAAGATGCCATTATCTGTTTTATCAAAATTACGTTTGCCGTTTTTTACGGGTTCGTTTTTATTAATTGGCCCATTGCCCACAGAGGCATCGGGATAACGCATGTCATCTTTACTATAAGTCCCTTCCGTTTTTACAACGTGGATTCGACCGTCTTGAAATTCAGGGTGGTTTAATAGTACGCCAGAATCCATTACGCCAATTTTCACGCCAAAACCATTAAAGCCAAGGGCATAAGCCGTGGAGGCATTCATTGAGGTCAAGCCCCAGTCTTTGAGGTATTCGGCACTTTCCCAACTTTTGGTATTACCAGCTTGGCCTTGTTCAGAATAAGCGGCTGCATTAGCAGCATACCAACCAACGAGTAATGCGAGTGCGGTTTTTTGAAGTATTTGAGGTTTCATGTTGTCTTCCTTTATCTTTTTGATTTTCGCAGGCTATTATTCGCCTCATCGAGAGGTGCTTCAATGATTCAAATCAAATTCCTATAGAAAAATGTTTATTATGTGACAACGATCACACCAAAGTGCGGTCAAAAAAGGGGATAAATTTATGTATCGTAGAAATCAATGTTATAATTCACGAACAAAATGATTAAGGAGCAAACCATGGCGATTTTAGTAACAGGTGGAGCCGGCTATATCGGTTCACACACCGTAGTGGAATTATTAAATGTAAATAAAGACGTGGTGGTATTGGATAATTTATGCAATTCCTCCCCAAAATCTTTAGAACGAGTCAAAGAAATTACCGGTAAAGACGTGAAATTTTATGAAGGCGATATTTTAGATCGAGCTTTATTACAAAAAATCTTTGCTGAAAACAGCATTCAATCGGTCATCCATTTTGCGGGTTTAAAAGCTGTGGGTGAAAGTGTTCAAAAACCCGCTGAATACTATATGAATAACGTATCAGGCACGATTGTTTTGATTCAAGAAATGAAAAAAGCAGGCGTGTGGAACTTTGTATTTAGTTCATCTGCAACGGTTTATGGTGATCCAGAAATTATTCCAATTACGGAAGATTGTAAAGTGGGTGGCACAACCAATCCTTACGGCACATCTAAATACATGGTGGAACAAATTTTGACTGATGTTGCGAAAGCTGAACCGCAATTTAGTATGACGATCTTACGTTATTTCAACCCCGTGGGCGCTCACGCAAGTGGCTTGATTGGTGAAGATCCAAATGGCATTCCAAATAATCTATTGCCTTACATCAGCCAAGTTGCGATCGGTAAATTACCGCAACTTTCGGTATTTGGTAGCGATTATGATACTCATGATGGTACAGGTGTACGTGATTATATCCATGTGGTGGATTTAGCGATTGGTCACTTAAAAGCATTAAATCGCCATGAAAATGACGCAGGTTTACACATTTATAACTTAGGTACAGGTACGGGTTATTCTGTGCTTGATATGGTGAAAGCGTTTGAACAAGCGAACAATATCGAAATCCCGTATCGTCTTGTTGCGCGTCGCCCTGGTGATATTGCAACATGCTATTCTGATCCAAGTCTTGCTGCGAAAGAGTTAAATTGGACAGCTGAACGTGGTCTTGAGCAAATGATGAAAGACACTTGGAATTGGCAAAAAAATAATCCGAAAGGATACAGAGATTAATCTCACTCTTGTTGGGCGGAGTATCATTCCGCCCTTAATATTTCAATCAGATAAAACACGCTCAAAAATAACCGCACTTTATGTCAGAACAATCCCTTTCTAGTCAAATATTTACCCGAAAAATGCTGATCTGTGTCTTTACTGGATTTAGTTCGGGTTTACCACTTTTCGTGTTATCGCAAATGTTGCCGGTATGGCTGACAGATAAAGGGCTTTCCGTTGAATTAATCGGTGCATTGACAGGGGTGATGGTGCCATATGGTTTGAAGTTTTTATGGGCACCATTATTAGACCGCTATTTCCCGCATTTTTTAGGGCGTCGTCGTAGTTGGTTATTGATTTCTCAAGTGATTTTGCTGATTTCCCTTTATGCGATTAGTCAGTTTGATCCTGTGGCACAGTTGGGAACAGTAGCTAAACTTGCGACATTTATTGCCTTTGTATCTGCGACACAAGATATTGTGCTTGATGCTTATCGCCGTGAAATTTTGACCGATAATGAATTAGGATTGGGAAACACCATCCATATCAATGCTTATCGTGTTGCAGGTTTAATTCCTGGGGGGCTGTCGCTTTATTTAGCGACGATTCATCCATGGGAAACCGTCTTTTTACGGACCGCACTTTGTATGCTAGCGGGCATATTTATGACGCTCTTTTTAGCGAAAGAACCAAACATTGCACAGGTCGATCGTGATCAACCTTTCTATATGGTGTTTTGGATACCCTTGAGAGAGTTCTTCCAACGTAAAGGCGTCGCGCAAGCCATCGGTTTTTTACTCTTTTTGTTCTTGTATAAATTTGGTGATTCGTTTGCTACTACGTTACAAACTAAATTCGTCTATGACATGGGCTTTGAAAAAGAGCATATTGCGTTGGTGGTAAAAAGTATCTCTCTTTGGGCAAGTATCTCAGCCGGTCTCGTCGGTGGCGTGATTATGTTACGCCTAGGCATTAACCGCGCATTATGGGTATTTGGTTTTATCCAATTGATTACTATTGGTGGATTTATTTGGTTAGCTGCATTTGGGCATTTTGACCATATCGGTGCTGCAGAACTTTGGAAATTAGGTTTCGTGATTGCGGGTGAATATATCGGTGTTGGTCTTGGTACCGCTGCCTTTGTCGCCTTTATGGCTCGCGAAACGAATCCGCTTTATACAGCCACTCAATTAGCTTTATTTACCAGCCTTTCTGCTTTACCAAGTAAAGGGCTTGGTATGTTATCGGGCTACTTGGTTAAAGCAGTAGGCTACTATCATTTTTTCTGGATTTGTTTATTCCTTGCTATCCCAGGAATGATTTGTTTATTTTGGGTGGCACCATGGAATGAAAAAGGAAATGAAAAAGCTTAAAATAAAATAAAGTGCGGTCAAAATTAACAGCAAAATCATTTGACCAAACAAGGCTTTAACGGTATTTTAAACAGGTCTATTATTTATTGGAGATTCGTATGAAAATTATTCTTTTAGGTGCACCTGGTGCAGGAAAAGGCACACAAGCGCAATTTATTATGAACAAGTTTGGTATCCCACAAATTTCAACAGGGGATATGTTCCGTGCAGCGATTAAAGCAGGGACTGAATTAGGCAAACAAGCAAAAGCATTAATGGATGAAGGGAAATTAGTACCGGATGAATTAACCGTGGCGTTAGTAAAAGATCGTATTTCTCAACCAGATTGTGCAAATGGTTTCTTATTAGATGGTTTCCCACGTACGATTCCACAAGCGGATGCATTAAAAGAGTCAGGCGTGAAAATTGACTACGTTTTAGAGTTTGATGTACCAGATGAAGTGATCGTTGAACGTATGAGTGGTCGTCGTGTACACCAAGCATCTGGACGTTCTTACCACATCGTTTACAACCCACCAAAAGTGGAAGGTAAAGATGATGTGACGGGTGAAGATTTAATTATCCGTGCAGATGATAAACCAGAAACGGTATTAGATCGTTTAGCGGTTTACCACAAACAAACCAGTCCATTAATTGATTATTACCAAGCTGAAGCGAAAGCAGGTAATACGCAATATTTCCGTTTAGATGGTACTCAAAAAGTGGAAGCTGTAAGCCAAGAATTAGATAAAATCTTAGGCTAAAAAAGATTGAAAACTGACCGTACTTTGAAGAGAAAAGTGCGGTTAATTTTTCAAAAGGATTTTGAGATCATAAATTGAGATCGCATCTGGGGACGTTATGAGCAAGAAAAAAACAATAACATTGACGATTTCGGCTATCGCAGTGGCACTTGGGATCGGCGCACAATTTTATACCAATCACAAAATCGATCAGGTATTAAAAAATTTCCCTTACTCTTTGGATAATCAAGCAACATTGAATGTGACGCAAACTGCGAAAAACTTTTTTATTCGTGAGTTAATCTTTAGCGTAAAAAATAGCGAGTCGAAAAACACGAGTGTGATTTCAACCAAGCTTACCGCGTTGCCTTTCTTTATTACGGCTGAGTCACAGTTATCCGATCAATTAGTTCGTCAATTAAATAAAACATTAAATATCACGATTGATAAAAATACAATTAACAGTAAATTTTCTCCAGTAGGGGATTATTTACAGTCTGATATTTTGACGGAATTCCGTGATTTTGCGAATAAGTCCCAAAACCTTTCTATCGGTCTTAATTTCTTAAAAAATAAAGAAGTTGAGCTGAAAACAACCTTAAGTGGATTTAATTACGATAAAGACACTAAACTGGAACAAATTGAAGGTGAAGCTCATCTAGTACCTGTCGGTGCAAATCAGTATGACCTATCAAGTATAGAATTAACCGCGAAAAATGCCGAATTAGCGTTGTTAAATGGTGAAAATACACATATTTACCTTAAAAATGCGACTTACCATTTTGATGTAAAACCAGGCGAGGCAGATAAACGAGATCTGAGCACAAAATTCAGCAGTGATATTTTGCGCGTAGCCAATAAAAGCCGTACGACGGAAGAAAGTCAAGCAACAGCGGGTGGTTTAAATTTATTAGTTAAGCAAAACGGTGTACCTGGTTCGATCAATTTTCATCATGAATTTAAAAAATTAAGTGATGGTTCATTAAGCATTAAAGATGGCGTCAATTTGTTGACGAAAATTTTTACACAAAATGATCGTTTTGATAGTTCGTTATCTGTGCTTTCTGTTAATGTCCCTAAAAATAATCAACCTTACTTTAACTTACAAAATGCAGGTCTTGAACTTAAGTTGGCGAATACGGATTTAACTAAAGCCAATGTGGATTTTAAACTGAATGTTGAAAGCGTGAAGCAAACGCCTACCGATGAAGACCGTAAATGGGAAGCCAAAGGTGGTAAGGTTAATATTCAGTTAGATGATTACAATGTGGCAAATGAACTGGCTTTTGTACCGTTTTTATTAGATACCATTGCAGAGAAAGAAGCGCCGGCAAAAGACAATAAAGATTTCTTAAATGCCAAAGATAAATGGGTAAAAGAATTTAGTGGTAAAACCAATATTGAAGCCGCGTTAAAATCATTTAATATGGCCGATTTAGTGCTTGATAACATATCAGCCAGTGATAAGACGGAAACATTAGACAATGACCAATATAATGAGCATATCACATTGTCTGCGAATAAAATTGGTTATCCAAGTGCGGGTTTCCAATTTGAGAAATTATCTGTGGATGCGCCATTTAAAGTTAATCATAGCAAAGCGCATTTATCAGCAAGATTTTGCTCAGCACCTTTTTATGGTGCATTATGTAACACGCATTTAACGTCAGCAACATTTGAGAAATACATTAAAAACTCATGGAAAGAGCTCGATTTAATTGTTGATAATGCAACGTTAAATTTCAATTTAAATACTTATCCTGAAACCACTGCTTATCCAGTTAAATTGGAAGTTAGTGGTATTGTGCCTCAAGTACCAGAAGATGATTCATCGGATATGATTCCTGATAATATTGAAGGCACATTTAATCTGACATTAAATAAAATGTTGTTTGATGACCAAAATGAAAAAGCCTTAGCAATTAAGGAAAACTCATACTTTTGGCAATATTTAAGTAGCTTTGTGAAACATGATGGAAAACTTCACCGAGAATTTGTGGAAGAAGGTGATAACTATGTTTCTAGAGTAGAAAAAACGGAAAATGGCTATTTAATTAATGGTCGTACGTTTGAAGATCTTCGTCAAGAAAGCATGATGGAAACTGACGAGGGGGAAGAAGGGAAACCCGCCGCAACTGACTAGTTGAAAGGATGACATAAAAAATGACCGCACTTGAGATTTAAGGTGCGGTCATTTTTTATCTGTTTTTGATTACTTCACTAATCCACCACTTGCTTGTAAATCAGCATGGTAGGAAGAGCGAACAAATGGACCACAAGCTGCGTGTTCAAAGCCCATTGCGTTGGCTTTATCACGGAACTCATCAAACTCTGCTGGAGGCACATAGCGAGCAACCGGTAAGTGATGGCGACTTGGTTGGAGATATTGGCCAAGTGTAAGCATGGTGACGCCATTTGCACGTAAGTCTTCCATCACTTCAAGGATTTCTTCATTGGTTTCACCCAATCCAACCATTAAGCCTGATTTAGTTGGAATGTTTGGGAACATTTCTTTGAAATCATGAAGTAATTTTAAAGACCATTGATAATCAGCACCTGGACGAATTTCTTTATATAAACGAGGCACATTTTCCAAGTTGTGGTTGAATACATCTGGTGGATTGTCTTTTAATTTTTCTAAGGCTTGAGTAATACGACCACGGAAATCAGGCACTAAAATCTCAATTTTAATACCGGGATTTAATGCACGTACTTCTTTTACACATTCAGCAAAATGGCCAGCTCCACGATCAGGTAAATCATCGCGGTCAACAGAGGTAATCACCACATATTTCAACTTCATATCTTGGATGGTTTCAGCTAATTTACGTGGTTCATCCGGATCGGGTGGTAAGGGTTTACCATGTGCAACGTCACAGAAAGGGCAGCGACGAGTACAAATTGCGCCTAGAATCATAAAGGTTGCCGTGCCATGATTAAAGCACTCGTGTAAATTTGGACAAGAAGCTTCTTCGCATACAGAATGTAGGCCATGACGACGCATCCCGTTTTTAATCGTTTCGATCTTTAATGAGCTAGACGGCAATTTGATCTTCATCCATTCCGGCTTTTTCAATAATTCTTGGTCAGGATCGATATTTTTAACAGGGATAATTGATGTTTTGGCAGCGTCGCGGTATTTTACTCCGCGTTCCATTTTAAAAGGCGTTGACATTGTTCTTTCCTAAAGAAAAATGCCTGATTCAGGCATTTTTAAATGTGTTATAAAAGTGAATGTTATAAATTTGTAACATTATAGCCCAAAAGTTCGGCAAAGTGTTTAATTAATTTGGGGGAAACCTTGTCAAGTGTCGCCTCTTCTTTACCAATAAAGTCAGCAAGCTGACACATTTCAAGCCCTGCATAGCCGCAAGGATTAATATAATGGAAAGGATTGAGATCCATATTGATATTAAATGCCAAACCGTGGAAAGAGCACCCTTTACGGATACGTAAGCCTAATGAACAGATTTTTTTGCCGTCAATATATACGCCTGGTGCATCGGGTTTTGGATAACCTTTAATGCCATAGTCTGCGAGGGTTTCCACGACAGATTGTTCAAGTGCGGTCACTAATTGACGAACATTTAAATGTTCATGACGTTTAATATCAATGAGCACATACATGACCTGCTGACCTGGACCATGATAAGTAATTTGACCGCCGCGATCTGATTGAACAACAGGTATATTACTACTTTGTAATAAGTGCTCTGGTTTGCCGGCTTGGCCTTGTGTGAAAACAGGGTGATGCTCGACAAGCCAAATTTCATCAGTTGTTTCTGCATCTCGATTATCGGTGAATTCCTGCATTTTATGCCAGATCTCTTGATAATCTTGTAATCCTAATTGACGGACAATTAAATCTGTTTTGTTCATCTTAGATAACCATTTTGACACCTTCCACTTTAGCAAGCTCTTTGTAAAGGGTTTCTACTTGCTCAAAGTTTTGTGCCACGATATCAATTGAAACAGAATTATAGGTTCCTTTGCTGCTGCGTTTTTCCTTTGGAATATAATCACCAGGTAAATATTTTTGTATCACCGCAACGATGTCTTGCGCTAAGCCTTCACGGTTAACACCTGCGACTTTAAATGTCATTGCAGCGGGGAATTCCATTAACTCTTTTAGTTTTTCATAATCATTTTCGGTTGTCATGTTGCATCCTTATTTAAGAGTAAGGTGCATGAATCAGTTAAATTCACACACCTTACGAATTTATTGATGTGATATAAATGGGGAAGTGCGGGTAATTTTCAAGGCCTTTAATCAAATAATCCTTTGATTGTTAACACTAACCAGTCCCAACCTTTACCGAAGAAACCACCTTCTTGCACGTCTTCTAATGCTTGAAGATTAACAATTGCCACATCCTTGCCATCTAGTTGATAAACGATTTTACCAACAACCTGACCTTTTGTTAAAGGTGCTTGTAAGTATTTGTTATCTAATTCGTAACGTGCTTTTAAGTCTGCTTGTTTCCCTTTTGGCACTGTAATAAAGCCATCTTGTAATAAACCAAGTTGAACTTCACCTTTATCACCGTAGTAAACCGATTGTGTTGAAATTTTTTCATTGGCTTTGTGGGCTTTTAATGTTTCAAAGTTAGCAAACCCCCATTGTAAGAGCTTTTTGCTTTCTACTTCACGCCCTTTATAGGTTGGTACGCCCATCACAACAGAAATCAAACGCATATTATTTGGACTTGTTGCCGATGCGACAAGGTTATAACCTGCTTGGCTAGTGTGACCTGTTTTCATGCCGTCTACATTAATGGTTTTGTCCCATAGTAAGCCGTTACGGTTAGGTTGTTTGATTTTGTTAAAGGTGAAGTCTTTTTCTGCGTAGATTTTATATTCATCCGGTAAATCACGAATAATATGTGCACCAATAATCGCCATATCACGAGCAGTTGAATATTGGTTTGGATCGTCTAAACCGTGTGGAGTCGTGAAGTTGGTATTTTTTAAGCCAAATTGTTGAACGTATTTATTCATGGTATCAACGAAGTTAGCCACGGTACCAGAAATATGTTCTGCCACTGCGACACACGCATCATTACCTGAAACAATGATAATCCCTTTGTTTAAATCACCTACGGATACTTGTTGATTTAAATTTAAGAACATTTTTGAAGAATCTGGGAAGTTTCTTCCCCAAGCACTTTCGCCAATGGTAACCATATCTTCATTATGAATTTTGCCTTGTTTTAATGCAGCACCTACCACATAACTAGTCATCATTTTAGTTAATGAAGCAGGGTATTGGCGTTGATCTGGATTAAGTGATGCAAGCACCGCACCAGAATTGTAATCCATTAAAACATAGGTTTGCGCATTCACTTCTGGTACAGCAATACCGTATTGAAGATCTTCAGCTGCAGCGAATGTTGAGGCAGCCATTAATCCCGAGAATAGAACAATTTTTTTCAATTTTGCAGATTGTTTTAACATAGTTTTTCCTTTAATAGCGTATTAGTTTTTATAAGTATAAACGATTACTGGTTGTCCATTGGTCGTTTTTTGTAATTTTGTTTTTAATTGATTAACATCAGCTTGATCAGCTAACGGACCAAAATGAATTTCGTAGTTTTGTCCATTTTGGTTAATTTCTGCCTTTATGCCGTCTAGATCGAGTCTGTTTATGATGTCTTCGGCTTGATTTTTTGACGACACTGCGAGAAGTTTTAGCTTGAAGACAGTTTTTGCATCGTTTGTGCTGTCTAAGTTTTGATTTTTTTTTTCGTTATTTTTATTGATAACTAAACGATCACTGGCTTCTTGTGTTTTAGCATGCTTAGCTAATGTTTTTGCTCCCGCACCTGAAATTTGACCTTTATGATCCACATGTAACGCTTCAATTCTTACTTGCCCTGTACCACGAGCAATAAGACCCAATTCTTTCGCAGCAGAATGGGATAAGTCAATGATACGTTTCTCACTGAATGGACCGCGATCATTAATCCGCACGATCACTTTGCGATTATTATGCAAGTTTGTGACAACTGCATAAGAGTTTAAAGGCAACGTTTTATGGGCAGCGGTGAACAGTGCCGAATTATAGCGTTCACCATTAGCTGTTTTACGACCATTAAATTTATGGTGGTAATAGCTTGCTGTCCCTTCTTTTGAATAGGATTTCGCTTCATTACCTTGCGTGGTGTATGTTTTACCATTCACTTCATAGCTCTGTGGCGCTTGAACGGTCGTGGTAATCGACAGTGAATCCCCTTGAATGCCATACATCTTCTGTGTATTAGCAAAAGCGGCAATACTTGTACCAATTGTTAAGGTGAAAAGTGCGGTCGTTTTTAAGATGTTTTTTAATGTCATACTTATTACTTTCAAGATTATCGGTGCTCTTCATAAGAAAGCCAAAAGGGAAATTAGTTCCCTTTCATAAAGCGAGGTTTGTGAGTATGAATAGACATCACTAAACCAAAGCTCGCCATAATGGCCACATATGAAGTACCGCCGTAGCTAAAGAGTGGTAAAGGCACCCCTACGACAGGCAAAATGCCGCTCACCATACCAATATTCACGAAGACATAAACGAAGAATATCAGTGTTGTTGCACCAGCAAGAATGCGCCCGAAAGAGGTTTCTGCATTCACTGCAATTATTAAGCCACGGATAATAATAAACAAATAAATTGCCATCAGAATAAGAAAGCCGACCATTCCATGTTCTTCACTCATCACGGCAAAAATAAAATCAGTGTGTGGTTCAGGCAAAAACTCTAATTGGGATTGTGTCCCTTGCATCCATCCTTTGCCTGACATACCGCCTGAACCGATGGCAATTTTGGATTGCAAAATGTGGTAACCTGCCCCAAGCGGATCTTTCTCTGGATCAAGTAAGGTTAATACACGCATGCGTTGGTAGTCATGCATTAAATACATCCACATGATAGGAATAAATGCTGCTAAGCCAACTACCGCAGCAAGAATAAGCCACCAACTCATCCCTGCTAAGAATACCACGAATAAGCCCGATGCACTAACCAGAATTGATGTTCCTAAGTCTGGTTGAATGGCTACAAGTAAAGTTGGTACCATAATCATGGCGATAGCAATAAAGGTTTCGCTCATTTTAGGTGGTAATGGACGATTACCTAAATACACGGCGACCATTAATGGCACCGCGAGTTTGACAATTTCAGACGGCTGAAAGCGAATAAAACCAAGATCTAACCAACGCTGTGCTCCTTTACTGGTTGTACCGAAGGCATCAACTAAAATCAGCATAATAAAACCAACCAAATATAAATAAGGAGCCAGTCGCTGATAAAATTTAGGGGGGAGTTGTGCCATAATCATCATGACAACAAAACCTAATATGACCTGAATGATACGGTTTTGGAACATGACTTCACTGGCACCAGATGCACTATAAAGCACAAGCATACCATAGGCAGTAATGGCAGCTAAACCAATAAATAATAAGAAATCAATATGTAAGCGTTGCCATAATCGCAAGCATAAAGGCACTTTTTCTTCCATTATTCATTCTCACTTGGTTGGGGTTCTTGCGTTGGTACGTCTAACTCAGTTTGGTCCGTCATCTTTTCTTTTTCAGCATTTTGTTGACGTTCAATTTGCGGCAAGCGTTTATTTAGGTAGAAATCCATAATTTGACGTACAATTGGCGCGGCATTACTTGAGCCGCCCCCCGCATTTTCTAAAATAATCGTGACAACTAATTTCGGATCTTCGTAAGGTGCATAAGCAGTGAACCAAGCATGGTCATGCAATTCTTTTTTCAATCCTGCAGCATTATATTTTTGGTTTTCTTTTAAGCTGAATACCTGTGCAGTACCGGATTTCCCAGCTACATGGTAATTGGTGCCGACAAAGGCTTTTCGTCCTGTTCCTGCACCATAATTCACCACGTTAAACATCCCTCGTTTAGCGGCATCCCAATAAGCTTGTTTCGGATCAGTAATATCCTCATATAAAAGCGGGTCTTGATAGGGCTCAATGATAGAGCCTTCTACTGATTTCATTAAATGAGGCGTATGTATTTTCCCGTTATTAACCACGATAGAGGTGGCTTTTGCTACTTGTAATGGCGTAGCCGTCCAATAACCTTGTCCAATCCCTACAGAGATTGTATCGCCTTGTACCCAAGGTTTTTTATAACGTTTTTGTTTCCATTCTTTACTCGGCATATTGGCCGTGGCTTCTTCTTGGATTTCAATACCTGTCGGCATACCAAAGCCAAAGCGTTTCATCCACATGGAGAAACGATCAATACCTAAATTAAAGGCAGTTTGATAGAAGAAGGTATCCGATGATTCTGTAATGGCTTTATTTAAATCTGTATAGCCGTGCCCTGATTTTTTCCAATCTCGGAAACGCTTTGTCGAGTTTGGAAGCATCCAGTAACCAGGGTCAAAAATGGTAGTATGAGGCGTAATCACCCCTTCCGTTAATGCTGCAACAGCAACAAATGGTTTTACCGTAGAGGCTGGTGGATAGACCCCTTGTGTTGCACGACTGTAAAGTGGGCGAGCAGGGTCGTTTAATAAGCGTTTGTAATCGCTAGCGGAAATCCCATCCACGAATAAATTATTGTCATAACTCGGTGTGGAAACCATCGCTAACACGCTGTTATCTTTCGGATCAAGCACGACAACAGCACCTTTTTGCCCTGAAAGTAATGACATAATATAGCGTTGCAAGGCTAAATCGATAGTCAGATGAATACTTTTACCCGCTGTGGCTGGTTGCTCACGTAATTTACGGATAACTTTCCCGCGGTTATTGATTTCCACTTCTTCAAAACCCGTCGTACCGTGGAGTTGTTCTTCGTAATAGCGTTCAATACCCAGTTTTCCCATATCAGTGGACCCTGAGTAGTTAGCAAATTTTTCTTCTTTTTTTAGGCGTTCAACATCTCGGTCATTAATACGCCCAACATAACCCAAAATATGGGTCATGGTTTCACCATACAGGTAGTTTCGTTTGAAATAAGGGCGAACATCAAGGCTTGGATATTTATACTGGTTTACTGCAAAACGGGCAATTTGTTCTTCCGTTAAACTTGGTTTGAGTAAAATCGGCGTATAACGTGTACCGCGACGACGTTCTTTTTTGAAATGCTCAATGTCTTCATCAGTTAGCCCTACAACATATCGCAATTCTTCAAAAGTGCGGTCTAAATTTTCTGTTTTTTCCGGCACGATATATAAACCGAAAAAGGTGAGGTTTTCTGCCAGTAATTCGCCGTAACGGTCGTAAATTAATCCACGAGTAGGAGGAAGCGGAAGTAATTTAATACGGTTACCATTAGAGCGAGTTTGGTACATGTCGTAATTCACCACCTGGAGATGGTAAATATTGGCAAATAGTACGCCGCTGAGAGCCAAAATACCGATGAATGCCACCAATGTTCGACGCGCAAACAAATTTCGCTCCGCTTTTTTATCGCGGATCGGTTCATTAGTTGGTGCAGAAAAGAATTTTTTTAAATTCATCGGTAATGTAATGCGTTATTCTCTGTGATAAGGATGGTTTGTTGTCAGTGACCAAGCGCGGTATAAACTTTCTGCCACCACAACACGCACTAACGGATGGGGCAGTGTGAGTGGTGACAGGGACCAACTTTGTTCTGCTACAGCTTTACATTCAGGGGATAAGCCTTCTGGCCCGCCAATAAGCAAGCACACATCACGACCATCATTTTTCCAGCCTTCTAGTTGCTCTGCGAGCTGTGGTGTTGTCCAAGGTTTGCCTGGGATATCTAATGTCACCACTTTACCTTTTCCGCAAGCGGCTAACATTGCTTTGCCTTCTTGCTCTAAGATGCGTTTAATGTCAGCATTTTTGCCACGTTTGCCTGCAGGGATTTCAATAAGTTCAAAAGGCATGTCTTTAGGAAAACGACGTTGGTATTCTTCAAATCCAGTTGTCACCCAAGCTGGCATTTTTGTGCCCACTGCGATTAATGTGATTTTCATCCTTTTCCCTTTCAAAAGACAGTCAAAATTGACCGCACTTTATGCCCAAAGTTTTTCTAACTGATACATCTCACGTGCATCACGTTGCATAATATGTACGATAGTTTGACCGAGATCGACCACGATCCAATCAGCTGTATTACGACCTTCTTCACCAAAGGTCTCATAACCGGCTTTTTTACATTCTGCAATAAGGTTATCTGCCATAGCAGACACTTGGCGGCTAGATGTACCAGTACAAATAATCATATTTTCAGTAATCGATGATTTGCCTTTTACATCAAAATGCACAATTTCGGTGCCTTTTAAATCATCGAGTTTATCAATTACAAATTCAACTAATGACATTTCTTTTCCTATTTGAATAAAGCGATGAATTCTATCATTGAATGAAGGAAAGGGGTAGGCTTAGGGCGGATTTTATTTGAATTGTTTTATGGTTGTAACAGTGCTTGGCATAAACATTGGGGCAGTGATACTGCCCCAAGTTTGAAAGGGTATTAAACCCATAAAAGAATCGCTAACAATTGTGGTGAAATGATCCGCAGGAACATTGTGAGCGGATAAACTGTCGCGTAGGAAAGGGATGCTGCACCACTTCCTTCTTTTAGTTCGTTTGCGAAAGCGAGCGCTGGAGGATCAGTCATCGAACCCGCCAATAAACCACAAAGTGAAAGGTAATTTAATTTCGCATATAAACGGGCAATGATTCCCACAATCATTAATGGTATGAGTGTGATAAAAATACCGTATCCCATCCATTCAAGACCAGAACCATTGGTGAGCGTGTCTACAAAGCTACCGCCAGATTTTAAACCCACCACGGCAAGGAAGAGCACAATACCAATTTCGCGCAATGCCAAGTTAGCACTTGGTGGCATAAACCAATAAAGTTTACCGATAGAGCCAATTCGAGCTAGGATTAACGCGACGACTAATGGCCCGCCAGCTAGCCCTAATTTTAATGCCACCGGGAAGCCCGGAATATAGAAAGGAATAGATCCGAGTAACACCCCTAAGCCAATCCCAATAAATACCGGTAACATTTGCACTTGTAGCAGTTTTTGTTTAGCGTTCCCGATAACTGAAATGGCTTGGTTGAGAATGTCGGTTTTACCCACCATATGCAATACGTCACCGAATTGAAGGGTGGTATGGGCTGTTGGCACCAATTCCACACCTGCACGGTTTAAACGTGAAATGACTACACCGTATTTTTGATGAATGCCGAGATGACGAATTTTTTTACCTAATACTTTTTCATTGGTAACCACAACGCGTTCAGAACGAATTTCGCCACTCAAGCTTGCGACTGGAACATCTACTTCTTCCCCGATAATAAGATGCATTTTTTTCAAGCCTTCAGGATTACCAACTAAATGCAAAATGTCACCAAGTTGAACATCGGTATCTGCTTTTGGCACAATGACTAATTCACCTCGTTTTAAGCGAGAACAAACTACATCTTCATCGTCAAAACCAGGGATCTCAATTAAATGGATACCATTGAGATTGGTATTAGTGACTTTTAGGGACATGCTTTTAAGTGCTTCTTTGTCGTGGCCACTTTCTTTTTCAAAATTCGCCGCTTCTTCATCCACTTTAATTTTAAAGAAAAGGCGAATAAGCCACATAGAAAGCAAAATGCCACAAATCCCAAAAGGATAGGCCATCGCATAGGCCATCCCCATGTTAGATGTCGTTTGTGACATCCCTAATTCGGAAAGAATTTGCTGACCCGCACCGAGAGATGGCGTATTTGTGACCGCACCCGAGTAAATACCAAGTGCGACATCGAGGGGAATATCTGCAAACTTATAAATGAGAATCGTCACTAACGCACCGAGCGCAACAATTAAGATTCCTAACCCATTTAAGGTTAATCCTGATTGCCGTAAGGACGCAAAAAAGCCCGGTCCTACTTGAATACCAATCGTATAAACAAACAGAATTAAGCCGAACTCTTGAACAAAATGTAACGTATGGGTATCCAGTTTAATGCCATATTGCGTAGTAAAATGGGCAACCAAAATACCACCAAATAGCACGCCACCAATACCTAATCCTACACCTTTAATTTTAAAATGCCCGATCCATAGACCAATTACGGCAACGAGGGCAAGCAAACTAATGGTAATCGCAGTTTCACTCATACCGACCTCTAATTTATTAAAAATTTAACTATTTTGGATTATAACAATTTGATTTCCTACCCGCTTGTAACAAAGTCAAAAAATGTTATCTCTATCACATTTTTTCTTGCTTAAAAATAAACACCGCCTAAAATGACCGCACTTTTTTGATTTTATAGGTTGATTATGGATTACGCTCAAGAGGCCATTAATTCGCTTTTATGGATAGTAAAAACTCTAGCGATGACGGCAGTTGTGTTTAGCTTTGGTATTTTCTTATTAGTCCGTTTTACCCACTGGGGTAAACAATTTTGGCAATTTGCGGGGGGGTATCTTTCACCACGTCGAAGTATTAAACCTTTGCTATTTTTCTTGTTAATTGTGGCGATGACATTAGTCAGTGTGCGTATTAGCTTGGTGCATTCCGAGTGGTATAACAATATGTACACGTCCTTACAGGAATTTAATGAACCAGTGTTTTGGGATCAAATGGTGCTGTTTTGTGTGATTGCGACAAGCTCTGTCATGACGGCATTACTTAGCTATTATTTAGAACAACGCTTTTCTATTAATTGGATTGAATGGTTGAATAGTCAGTTAGTCGATAAATGGATGGATAATCGTGCGTACTACAAAACGCAGTATGTTTCCGCTAACTTAGATAACCCCGATCAACGTATTCAACAAGATGTGCAATCTTATGTGAGAACCTCGCTTTCCTTAAGCACTGGTGTGATTGATGCTGTCACCTCGATGATTTCTTACACGATCTTATTGTGGGGATTAGCGGGGCCAATGATGGTATTTGGTACTGAAATTCCTCGTATGATGGTGTTCTTGGTGTTCACTTATGTGATTATCACCACCGTGATAGCATTCCGTTTAGGACGACCGTTAATTATGTTGAATTTCGTCAACGAACGCTTAAGCGCTAACTATCGTTATTCTTTAATTCGTATCAAGGAATATGCGGAAAGTGTAGCATTTTATGCCGGTGAGAAAGTTGAGCGTAGCCAACTTTATAAACAATTCGGATCGGTGATCAATAACATGTGGGATATTGTTTATCGAACCTTAAAATTCTCTGGTTTTAACCTAGTGGTTAGCCAAGTTTCGGTCGTGTTCCCTTTACTCATTCAAGTGGGACGTTATTTTGAGAAACAAATTAAACTCGGCGATCTTATGCAAACGCTACAAGTATTTGGTAAGTTGCATTCAAATCTTTCATTCTTCCGTAATTCTTACGATGGTTTTGCAGGATATAAAGCCACATTAGATCGTTTAACTGGCTTTAGTTATGCGATTGATATGGCGAATCGTCAATCTACGTCGCATTTACATGAACACGAAACAGACGTGATCTTTAAGGATTTAAGCATCAGTAATCCATTTGGAAAAACCTTAATTGAGAATTTAAATTTGACGCTGCCAAAAGGTTCAACCCTATTAATCCAAGGTAATTCTGGTGTGGGGAAAACCACGTTGTTGAGAACCGTGGCAGGGCTGTGGGCGTATTCTGAAGGGGATGTGTATTGCCCAACCCATCAGCTTTTCTTATCGCAAAAACCTTATTTACCACAAGGCAGTTTATTGACTGCGCTAGCTTATCCGAATGAAGAAAAGGCTTTTAATCGTGAGGAGATGATTGAGGTATTAAAACAAGTGTCTTTAGGGCATTTACGAGATCGTTTAGATCAAGAACAAGACTGGACGCGTATCCTTTCTCTTGGTGAGCAACAACGTTTGGCTTTCGCACGTTTGTTATTACATAAACCAAACGTCGCGTTCTTGGATGAAGCCACTGCGAGTATGGATGAAGGCTTAGAAGATAATATGTATCGACTATTAAAAGAACGTTTACCTAATACAACGGTTATTAGCGTGGGGCATCGTTCAACTTTACAAGCTTTCCATCAGCAACAATTGATGATTTTAGGTAACGGGAAGTGGCGATTCACTGACCAAAATCTCGTATAAAACACCATTAAAATTGACCGCACTTACCTTGTTAGAAAAAATAGTGAGGTAAGTGTAGATGAACAAAGTAAAAAATCCTGTTATCAAACTCGATTTTTTGGTACATTTATCACAATTTTTTTCTATGCTCAGAAATGAGTAATTTTTCACCAAACTAATGACGGAATTCTTATGTTATTCAAAAAAATTCGTGGTTTATTTTCAAACGATCTTTCTATCGATCTAGGTACAGCAAATACATTAATTTACGTGAAAGGCCAAGGCATCGTACTTGATGAACCTTCAGTTGTGGCAATTCGTCAAGACCGTATGGGCGCATACAAAAGTATTGCGGCAGTAGGTAAAGAAGCAAAACAAATGCTTGGTCGTACCCCAAAAAGTATCGTGGCTATTCGTCCGATGAAAGATGGTGTAATTGCTGATTTCTCTGTGACAGAGAAAATGTTGCAATACTTTATCAAGCAAGTACATAGCGGTAACTTTATGCGTCCTAGCCCGCGCGTACTCGTTTGTGTACCGGCTGGTGCAACTCAAGTTGAACGTCGTGCAATCAAAGAATCAGCATTAGGTGCAGGTGCACGTGAAGTATATTTAATTGAAGAGCCAATGGCGGCTGCTATCGGTGCTAACTTGCCGGTTTCTACAGCGATCGGTTCAATGGTCATTGATATCGGTGGTGGTACCACTGAAGTGGCTGTGATTTCTTTAAACGGTATCGTGTATTCATCTTCTGTACGTATTGGTGGTGACCGTTTTGATGAAGCGATCATCTCTTATGTTCGTCGTACTTTTGGTTCCGTTATTGGTGAGCCAACTGCAGAGCGTATCAAACATGAAATTGGTACAGCATACATTCAAGAAGGCGATGAAATTTTAGAAATGGAAGTGCACGGTCACAATCTTGCTGAAGGTGCCCCTCGTTCATTCAAATTAACCTCTCGTGATGTACAAGAAGCTCTTCAGCAGCCATTAAATGGTATCGTTGCAGCGGTGCGTACAGCGCTTGAAGAATGCCAACCAGAACACGCCGCAGATATTTTCGAACGCGGTATGGTGTTAACGGGTGGTGGTGCTTTATTACGCAACATTGATGTATTGTTATCAAAAGAATGTGGCGTACCAGCAATCATCGCAGAAGAACCATTAACTTGCGTAGCTCGTGGTGGCGGTGAAGCAATCGAAATGATTGATATGCACGGCGGCGATATTTTTAGCGACGAAATTTAATCTCTAAAAGTGCGGTCAGAAAAATCGGCGTTTTTAATTCGTCTGATTTTTTGACCGCACTTTTCCTTTCAACCCTAGGACAGTGAATGAAACCCATTTTTGGTAAAGCACCACCATTAGGTATTCGACTCGCGTTAGCAGTGATTGCTTCGATGACACTCATTTTAGTTGATGGGCAAACCTCATCAATGACGAAGGCGCGTAGTGTCATGGAAACTGCCGTGGGGGGCCTATATTACCTTGCGAATGGGCCAAGAACGGTTCTAGATGGTGTATCAAATAACTTGGTGGATACCAATAAACTGCTTATTGAAAATAAAGTATTGCGTGAGCAGTTGCGTGAGAAAAATGCCGATCTTTTATTATTGGATCAACTCAAGGTAGAAAACCAACGTCTTCGTTTACTGCTTAATTCGCCTTTACGCACCGATGAATATAAAAAGATTGCAGAAGTGCTTACAGCTGAAACCGACGTCTATCGTCAGCAAGTGGTGATCAATCAAGGTGAACGAGATGGTGCTTATGTTGGGCAGCCTGTGATTGATGAAAAAGGGATGATTGGGCAGATTATATCTGTCGGTGAGAATACAAGCCGAGTGTTACTTTTGACCGATGTGACCCATTCTATTCCTGTGCAAGTTTTACGTAATGATGTGCGCGTGATCGCGAGTGGCACAGGGCACTCAGATGAACTTACCTTAGATAATGTGCCTCGTTCTGTGGATATTGAAAAAGGCGATTTATTGGTGACTTCAGGTTTGGGCGGCCGTTTTGTTGAAGGCTATCCTGTGGCTGTTGTGCAAAGTGTCTCTCGTGATGGCTCAAATTACTTTGCAACGGTGAAAGCGAAACCTTTGGCTGAGTTAGATCGTTTACGTTATTTGCTTTTACTTTGGCCGAGCAATCTTGATATGTCGAAAGTCAAATCCATGTCACCAGAAGAAGTGCGTCGACTTGTACAGCAACGTTTAGAAAGTCAAGCTAATGAAGCAACTCATTCAGTGAGTAAAACCAAAATTACAGATGATCAAGAGGATGGAGTACAGCCGCATACAGGAAAAGAAATTGTGGATCCTGACATTCCGACCACAATGCCTCAACAAGAGGAACCCATTTCTCCAGATCAGCAACAACATAGGGAAGAAGACTAATGCAAGGGCGTTTTATTTTTCAATGGGCGACCATTTTATGCTTCTTTGTTGTGGCATTAATTATGGAATTAGCCCCATGGCCAGCAGGCTTTCAAGCTTTTAAACCGTCTTGGTTGGTTTTAGTTTTGCTTTATTGGACGCTTGCGCTACCCGATAGAGTAAGCATTGGTTGGGCATTTTTACTCGGGGTTTTATGGGATATTGTGCTAGGCTCTATTCTTGGGGTTCATGCACTGGTGCTTTCTGTGGCTTTCTATTTTGTTTCCAAATATTACCTAATTTTGCGCAACCTTTCTCTTTGGTTCCAAAGTTTATTGGTACTTCTTTTTGTTTTTGCGATTCGAGTGGCTATTTTCTTGGTTGAATTCTCTTTGCATGGGGCATTTTTCAACTGGCAGGAAATCTTTGGTGCCATCGCATCAGGTGTGTTATGGCCATGGGTTTTCTTATTGATGCGTACTACACGTCGAAGAGTCGGATTACATTAATCATAAAAAAAGCTGATGAAGGAGTTCATCAGCTTTTCTTTTTAGTTTTTACGACGGTAGTTTGTTTTTCTCGTCGTAGTATTTCTTGTTTGAGGCGCAGGATTGCGTTTTAAACGATAAGGTTTTGGAATATCACTAATCAATGAATTCGGGTCATATTGGCTGACCGGAATAGAATGACCAATGTATTCTTCAATTGCCGGTAAATTCATCGCATATTCTTCACAAGCAAAGCTGATAGACGCACCACTTTCACCCGCTCGACCAGTACGGCCAATACGGTGAACGTAATCTTCTCGGTCATCGGGTAGATCAAAGTTAAAAACATGAGTCACGTCTGAAATATGTAATCCACGCGCTGCAACATCGGTTGCAACGAGAATATCGAGCTCACCATCTGTAAATTGTTTGAGCAATGAAAGACGTTTTTTCTGTGCTACATCCCCTGTGAGTAATCCCACACGATGGCCATCTGCCGCTAAATAGCCCCAAATTTCTTCACATTTATGTTTAGTATTTGCAAAGACAATACAGCGCTCGGGCCATTCCTCTTCCATTAACGTGAGTAAGAGTGGGATTTTATCTTCATTTGACGGATAGAACAGTTCCTCTTTAATTCTATGTCCCGTTTTTTGTTCTGGTTCAATTTCGATATATTCAGGGGAATTCATATCTTCAAAGGCAAGTTCGCGCACTTTGTAAGAGAGCGTTGCAGAAAAGAGCATGGTGAGGCGTTCTTGCGGAGAAGGACACTTGCGTAATAAATAACGAATATCACGAATGAATCCTAAATCAAACATGCGATCAGCTTCATCCAACACCACGACTTGAATGTCATCTAAACGAATAATGCCTTGTTTGACATAATCGATCACACGCCCCGTGGTACCAATTAAAATATCCACACCGTCTTCAATCGCCTTAAGTTGTTTATCATAGCCATCACCACCATAAGCAAGTGCGGTTCGTAATCCACTTGTTTTAGCTAACAACTCTGCATCATTATTAATTTGTACTGCCAGTTCACGGGTTGGTGCAAGAATTAATGCGCGAGGTTGATTGGTGGCAAAATCAGGTTGATGTGTTAATAAGTGATGAAATGTTGCCGTTAAAAATGCCATCGTTTTACCCGTACCGGTTTGCGCTTGGCCTGCAACATCTTTTCCTTGTAATGTGATAGGTAATGATAATGCTTGAATTGGGGTGCAATATTCAAATCCCTTATCTTGCAGGGCTTTTTGTACGATAGGATGTAATGGAAGATCAGCAAATCGCTGCTGACTTAAATAATTTTTTTGCATGATAAATAATGGTTCTCAGAAATAAATGGGGCTAAGGATAGCACGAAGTCAGAAAAATATCCTTAAAAATGACCGAACTTATTAATAAGCTTAAGCTTGTGATTTAGCTGATTGGGTTCGCTCCCATTTTCTTGCAATATAGCTACAAGTTGGGTGCAAAGTGAGCTTTTTAGCCTGGATGAAATGAATTAAGGCTTGATAGAGTTTGTCTGCCACACCTTGCCCTCGAAGAGAATCATCAACAAATGTATGATTAGCATTAATGGTATCGGGTTTTTCATAAAAATAGGTGAGTTTCGCGATTTTCTTGCCTTGCTCATCGAGCAAGAAAAACTCGCCCTGTTCACCATTATCGTGATGCTGAAGACTCATTTGATACTCCATTCATCACTGAGATTGGGATCCATAGCAAAATCTGCAGTATCACTTGGAATGGCTTTTTCTTCTGCAGCCCATTCCCCTAAATCAATGAGTTGGCAACGTTTGCTACAAAAAGGGCGAAATTGGCTTTCCTGTGTCCAAAGTACAGGCTTTTGGCATGTCGGGCAGGGGACTTCAAAAATTTCATCAGACATTTTTCTTTCTCGATTCACTTAAATAAAATTGGTGCAATTCTAGCACTTTTTGTTTTAAGTGCGGTAAGTTTTCAGGCAATTTTGCATCATTTGAAATGATATCATCCGCCCATTTTAATCGTTCTTCACGGCTGACTTGTGCATTCATAATGGCTTGAATTTGCTGAATATTATTATGATCTCTCGATGACGCACGAGCCAGCTGAGTTTCAGGTTTTACATCGACAACAAGTATGCGGTCGCAAAGCGTAGTGAGCTTATTTTCAATGAGTAATGGGACGACAAATAACGTATAAGGAGCACTCTGGCTGTTTAACTGGGCCAACATCCTTTCGCGAATAGCGGGATGTAATAAATGATTGAGCCAGTTTTTCTCATTTTCGTCTGCAAATACTTTTTTTCGTAGCTCGGCCCGATTTAATTCGCCTTCTTCAGTCAAAATTGATTTACCAAAGTGCTCAGCAATTTGAGCAAGTAGCGGCGAGCCTTTTTCAACCACTTCTCTTGCCACAATATCTGCATCAACAATGGGGACACCAAGTTCAACAAAAAGATTTGCAATCGTGCTTTTTCCACTACCGATGCCGCCAGTGAGGCCCACAATATAAGTCATAATATTCCTTGCTACTTGATTTAGAGGGGATGCTTCGCATCTATCCTTTAAATATAATATTTTCCAACGTTGCCAATATATTACATTTATAGGGTTATTGCACTGGTGATGATTAAAGATAAGCAAAGAAAGGGACCGAAAGGTAAAACGGACTTACGAGAAATCCAATAAGCCATTATGCCTAATAGACAAGCAATGAATAAGAAAAGTGGTAAATGTGTGATGGTGAGATAAGTCCCGATTCCTAAAGCGAACCAATAATCGCCACGGCCTAACGCTTCCTTCTTATAAAACCATTTAGACAAATGATAGATAATATAAAAAATACCGAAAAAACTAACCGCACTTTCTAAACTTTGAGAAAGCGTCAGAATTGAAAATTCTTGATGTGCGCCGAATAAACCTAGGAAAAATAAAAAGAGGCAAGGTGTCGGTGAAATCAGTTGATAATGCCAGTCTAGCCAACTGATAACAAACAGTAGACTAAGCGTAATCGCTAGCCATAAAGTAAATAATTCATCCTGAAGAAAATAATAGAGTACAGCAAAACTGAGTCCAAACCCTAAAAAATAAAGACAAATATGACCGCACTTTTGAGATTGAATCGCTGCTTTTTCGCTATGGAAAATAGGACTGTTTTCAGGATAAAGTTCGATATAGTTCTGATAAATTTCTTGTTGTAGATTGGGGATAAAACGATCAATATAAAGCCAAACAAAGATACCCGCTAAACCACCCAATAAGAAAAAGGCTAATATCATCATTGGATTACGGATCCCATATTAAAAATCGGCAGATACATGCCCATCATAATAATACCGATTAAACTACCAATGATGAGCATCATTAAAGGCTCTAAAAGTTGGGAAAGTAAATCAATTTGATGATTGAGCTTTTCTTGATAGTTATCAGCAATATGACGCAACATCAACGCAAGTTTTCCACTTTTTTCTCCAATCTGTAGCATTTGTTGTGCTTCCATTGGGAAAAGATGACTACTGACACTTTCTGAAAATGGATAACCTTGCGAAACCCACTGTAAAATTGACCGCACTTCTTGTTGTAGCAGAATATCACCTTTTAAGGTACGTTGTGTTTGCCAGGTTTGTTGTTTGGGGAGGAAGCTATTTAAGGCTGGCGTTAATGCCACTCCGGATTGAAGCATTAATTGGAGGTTATGGCTAAAACTGATTAGGCGAGAAAGGCAAATGATATTGCCCCAAATTGGCATGCGGCTAATTAGTGCATTCTTTTTTTGATTTAGCCAAAGGGAATGTTTTAATGCCATCTTCAACATAAAAATAGCGAAAGTGCAGGCAATCATTAACGCAACAAAATGATGTTGTAGGAATTGAGACATGGCTAATAACACAGCAGTCAATGTAGGCAATTCAGCGGAATTTTCGCCATACATTTCAGCAAATTGCGGTACAACGAAGAGTAATAAAATCAACGTAAGTGAAAGCGAAATACCTAATACCATGGCAGGATAAAGCATAATTTTTTGCAATTTGCGTTGAAGCGTTAATGATTGTGTTCGACGTTCTGCAATTTTAGTGCATACCTCTGCCAGTTTTCCTGTCATTTCTCCCACTTGAATAAGTTGAATCTCTTGAAAGTTTAAATACTTTCCTTGTATTTCCAAGCTTTGTGAAAACGGAAGACCACTTTCAATTAACTCAATTAAGGCGCTAAGCCACTGATGCAAACCCAATTGTGTGCAGTTGTCTTGCAAAATATGTAATGCATTTTTTAATGGAATGGCAGAACTGAGCAATGTAGCCAGTTGATTCAATAAAGCACTGATTTCTGCATTTTTCGGTTTCTGATTAAGTTGCCAATCTTGTTGCAAGCGAATGTGACTAAAACCTTTTGCAATTAACAGAAATTGTGCGGCTTGTTTAGATTGAGCAACAAGGCTACCTTTTTGCCATTGTTGCCGCTGATCATAGGCTTGGAAGTAAAAGAGTTTTTGTTTTGCCATAGAGACTCCTATTTTTTGCCTAACACGCGTTGAATTTCATCGAGATCGGTGACTTGATCTTTTACTTTTTCTAATGCGCTTTGATAAAGTGAGTCAAAATCGGTTTGGTAACGGTTGTTTTCACATTGTAAAAATTGATACACCCCAATACGTCCCCGATATCCCTGATGGCAATCGCAAGACTCACTAAAATGTTGACTGCACTTTAAGCAACGTTTACGCACCAATCGCTGTGCGATAACTAATAAGAGACTATTTTCAATTTCGTGAGATTGAATGCCTAATTGCTGTAAGCGTGAAATTGCTGAGATGGCATCGTTGGTATGTAAGGTAGAAAGCACTAAATGGCCAGTTTGAGCTGCTCTTAATGCCATTAATGCACTTTCTTCATCTCGAATTTCACCAAGCATAATAATGTCGGGGTCTTGTCGTAAAAATGTGCGAAGTAATCGACTAAAATCTAAACCAATTTGTGGATTTACTTGAGTTTGAATGATGCCTTCTAATTCAATTTCAACGGGATCCTCTGCCGTCATAATATGTTTATCTGGCGTATTGAGCCATTGAAGTGCGGTATAAAGTGAGATACTTTTTCCACTTCCTGTTGGTCCCGTTACAAGGATTAAACCCTGAGGTTGACCGAGTGCATGTTGAAATTGATTTTGTTGGTTTTGTGTCATACCCAATTCAGCAAAACTTAACTGAACAGGTTTATTTTGTTGCAATCGTAATACCGCTTTTTCTCCCCAATGCGTGGGCAAGGTAGAAAGGCGGAAATCTAAAATATCGGAGAATGTCGTTTTGAATTGAAAACGGCCATCTTGTGGTAGCCGAGTTTCACTGATATCCAGTTTGGCTAAGAGTTTTAAACGAGAAATCACACGATTGGCGAGTGATTTACTGATAATCGGCTGTGGTTGTAGTACGCCATCAATACGCAAACGAACCAAAAGGCCATTTGGCTGAGTTTCTAAATGAATATCGGAGGCATTTTTTTGCAGGGCGGTTTCAAAAATACCATTTAATAATTGAATAACGGGTTCATCTTCATTAGATAAATTGGCAGTGCTTTCGTCTTCTGAATGATGATAAAACGTCGCTTGTTCTTCTATTTGATTGGCTTTCGGTGCAAGGGATTGTAAAAGTTGTTTGAGTTGATGTGTTTCAAATAAAATTGGCTCAACCAATTTTCCACTTAAAAAAGCAAAGGTTTCACAAGCCGCAAGATTATTCAGCGAATCCACCGCAAGCCATAAATGGTGTTCATCTTCTTTAAGTGGTAGCGCAAAGTAACGCAACAGCAATGCTTGTTGCTGTTGGTTTTGTTGCCAATATTGTGGCGAGATCTGATAAATCTCGCCATTTTTTGCGATTGCTTGATAGGCCATGTTTCGCTATTTGGTAGGAGAGCAGAAGCCCGCAGGGAATAAATCCGCATTGCTCGGGCAAGCGGTTGTCCAGGTCACACCTGATGAGGTTGAGCCTGTCGCCGTTAAAGAATAACTGATCCCATCCAATGCGCCATTTCCTGTTACCGTAATCACACCCGATTTCGTGGTAATGGATTTAACATAGCCTTTTGCAGTAGTAATGTCTGCTGTAATGCCATTTGAACCACCAGAACAGTTTGTTGGGGCATTGGTGCTATAGACACATAATTCCACATCAGATTTATAAGGTGCAGAAGCTTGCAATAATTCGGAGATGGCTGCTTTTTTGGTATAATTTTGATAAGACGGAATGGCGATCGTCGCGAGAATAGCAATAATCGCAATCACGATCATCAATTCAATTAACGTAAAACCTTTATGTAAGGGTTTAGAAAAAGTCAGTTTCATTAAATTAAATTTCCTTTTGGTTGAATAAAAAAATGCCAGAATTTTGGCTGCAACATTGTGTAAAAGGGAAAGATGAAAGTAAAATTGACCGCACTTCTTTTGCGATCGAGATCGCAAAAATGAAATTTAATCGCAGAAAAACAGATGAATAAGATAAAAAATGGCTGGTTAAGCCAAACAAGAAAAGTAATTTCACCACATTTTGATGAACGTCCTAATGTAGAGGATATTTCATTACTCGTCATTCATTACATCAGTTTGCCGCCAGAACAATTTGGTGGGGGATATGTAGATGATTTTTTCCAAGGAAAACTCGATCCCACTATCCATCCTTATTTTGAAGAGATTTATCAATTTCGAGTGTCAGCCCATTGTTTAATTGAACGGGATGGCAAGGTGACGCAATATGTGAGTTTCGATGATAGAGCATGGCATGCGGGGCTTTCTTGTTTTGAAGGTCGGGATAAATGCAATGATTTTGCGATTGGGATTGAGCTAGAGGGCAGTAATGAACAACCTTTTACAGAGGAACAATACCAAGTGCTTGCTGAATTAACACGAGATATCATACAAGCTTACCCGAAAATAACGCTCGATCGTATCGTTGGGCATTGCGATATTTCACCTGGTCGTAAGATCGATCCGGGTCAATATTTTGAGTGGGAGCGCTATTTAACGTTAGTCAAAAAAGGCTTGGATAAAAAATAATCACTAAAATTTTTGATTGAATGTGAGTAAGATAATTTCTGTGAATAAGCCTTATCTTAATGAAATTAAAGAGAAAATCTTCCCTCTAAAATTGAAGATAAAATGCTGAGAAGAGTTATGCAACACTCGCCATTTGCTCAATCACAGTTTTATCCACAGAAATATTGAATAACTCACAGTTGTTATTTCTTCACCAAGCAAGGAATGTTTAAATTAAAAAATGACTGATTTTTGACCGTACTTTGACGAGAAAAAGTGCGGTCATTTTTTTCGGAAAATTTTTGATTAAAGGTTATGCAAAAATGAAAAAATGAAGTGTGAAAAGCGATTTTTGATCTTTATACACAGTTAAATTTAGATTATCCAAGTGTTACCCACAGAGTTATCCACAATAGGATAAATATGCCCATTCGGTTGATAAAAAAGCGAATTTATGAAACAATCTGCAAATTATTTTTGTACAAAATTTAAGGTGAACGATAGTGATCGATTTTGATGGCTACCGTCCAAATGTAGGCATTGTCATTTGTAATCGCAAAGGACAGGTGCTTTGGGCTAAACGATACGGGCAGAATTCGTGGCAATTTCCACAGGGTGGAATTAATGATAACGAAAGTGCCGAACAAGCCATGTATCGTGAATTATATGAAGAGGTTGGCTTACAACCCAAAGATGTGAAGGTGCTTTACGCGTCTAAACATTGGTTGCGTTATAAGCTGCCGAAGAGATTGCTGCGTTATGACAGCAAACCCATGTGTATTGGGCAAAAACAACGTTGGTTTTTGTTGCAATTAGTGGGCGATGAAAAAAATATTAATATGAACACAACAAAATCACCCGAATTTGATGGTTGGCGTTGGGTGAGTTTTTGGTATCCCGTACGTCAGGTTGTGTCCTTTAAAAAAGATGTTTACCGCAAAGCGATGAAAGAGTTTGCCCAAGCAATATTTGGTAACGACAAAACATTGCTTGAAAATACGCAAGAGCATGAGATAAATAAACCGTATCACGCCTCACGTAAGAACAGCTTTTCTAAATATCAAAAACGTCCATCTTATAAATCAAGGGGGTAATAATGCTCACTTTTATCCTGCTTTGTTTGCTTGTCGGGGCTATCGTTGGTTTTCTTGCTGGATTATTTGGCATTGGCGGCGGATTGGTTATTGTGCCAACCTTGGTTTATTTATTGCCGATGATGGGTATTCCTGATCAAATGTTGATGTCCACAGCCTTAGGGACTTCATTTGCAACCATCGTGATTACTGGATTTTCTTCCGCACAGCGCCATCATAAACTGGGAAACATTGTGTGGAGTGCAGTGAAAGTACTCGCGCCGGTGATCATGATTACGGTATTTATCTCAGGTTTATTTATTGGCAAACTCGATCGTGATGTATCTGCTAAAATCTTTGCTTGTTTAGTCGTTTATTTAGCAGCCAAAATGATCATTTCTATTAAGAAAAATACAGTAAATGCTAAGCCTTTAACAACACAATCTTCCGTCATTGGCGGTATTTTGATTGGTATGGCATCAAGTGCAGCAGGCATTGGTGGCGGTGGTTTTATCGTACCATTTTTAAACTCTCGCGGTATTGATATGAAAAAATCTATTGGTTCTTCTGCATTTTGTGGCGCACTTCTTGGTTTATCTGGCATGTTAAGCTTTATGGTGAGCGGTTGGGGTAACCCTTCCATGCCGGATTATTCTCTAGGGTATATTTATTTACCCGCAGTGCTCGGTATTACAGCCACCTCATTTTTCACTTCTAAATTAGGGGCAACAGCGACCTCAAAACTCCCTGTATCAACCTTGAAAAAAGGCTTTGCCTTGCTATTAATTGCAATCGCAGTTGATATGTTTATGAAATAAGGAATGTTATGAATTCAGAATTTTTGATGCTTCCACATTTTGATCCTACTATTTTCACTTTTGGTGATAGCAATATTGGGTTGCGTTGGTATGGTTTAATGTATTTATTAGGCTTTATCTTTGCTCGTTGGTTAGCTGTTCGTCGTGCAAATCAACCTAATAGTGGTTGGACTGTCGATCAAGTGGATACGTTACTTTTTAATGCTTTTATGGGGGTATTCTTAGGTGGACGTATTGGGGATGTTTTCTTCTATAACTTTGGTCATTTTATGCAAGATCCACTGTATTTATTCCGTGTTTGGGAAGGGGGAATGTCATTCCACGGTGGATTAATTGGGGTGATTATCTCAATGATTTGGACCTCTTATTCTCAAAAAAGAAGCTTCTGGCAGACAGCAGATTTTATGGCGCCTTTGATTCCATTTGGTTTAGGGATGGGGCGAATTGGTAACTTCATCAATTTAGAACTTTGGGGACGAGAAACCAATGTTCCTTGGGCCATGATTTTCCCAAATGATCCATTGTTATTACCACGCCATCCTTCACAGCTTTATGAAGCATTCTTAGAAGGTTTCGTGCTGTTTATTATTCTGAATGTCTTTATTAAAAAGCCTCGCCCAGCAGGTTCTGTAGCAGGATTATTCCTTGTTGGTTACGGGATTTTCCGTTTTATCGTTGAATATGTCCGTGAGCCGGAAGTTGAATCTTTCTTAGGCATCATGACACGTGGCCAAGCTCTTTGCTTACCGATGATTATTGGTGGTGGATTAATTATGGCATGGGCATACAACCGCGCAAAAAGTGCGGTTCATCAGTAAGGAGTTTTTTATGAAACAATATTTAGATCTTTGTCGACGCATTGTAAATGAAGGTGAGTGGGTTGCTAATGAGCGTACTGGCAAGCGTTGCCTTACTGTGATTAATGCAGATTTAGAATATGATGTTGCCAATAATCAATTCCCCTTAATTACCACGCGAAAAAGCTATTGGAAAGCAGCGATTGCGGAATTTTTAGGTTATATCCGTGGTTATGATAACGCCGCTGACTTCCGCAAGCTTGGCACCAAAACATGGGATGCAAATGCCAATGAAAATGCCGCTTGGCTTGCCAATCCACATCGTAAAGGCACCGATGATATGGGACGCGTTTATGGTGTGCAAGGTAGAGCATGGCGTAAACCGAATGGCGAAACCATCGATCAACTTCGTAAAATTGTGAACAATTTAAGCCGAGGGATTGATGACCGCGGTGAAATCCTGACTTTCTTTAACCCAGGTGAATTTGATCTAGGCTGTTTGCGTCCTTGCATGCACACTCATACTTTCTCTTTAGTCGGCGATACATTGCACTTAACGAGCTACCAACGCTCTTGTGATGTGCCACTTGGCTTAAACTTCAATCAAATTCAGGTCTTTACTTTCCTTGCTTTGATGGCGCAAATTACCGGCAATAAACCGGGTAAGGCATATCATAAAATTGTAAATGCGCATATTTATGAAGACCAACTTGAGTTAATGCGTGATGTGCAATTAAAACGTGAACCATTCCCTTCACCACAATTAGAAATTAATCCTGATATTAAAACCCTTGAAGATCTTGAAACTTGGGTAACGATGGATGATTTCAAGGTGGTGGGTTATCAATCTCACGAACCGATCAAGTATCCTTTCTCAGTTTAGGCATTCAAAGTGCGGTCAGATTTAGACGAGAAATTTATGCAACACGCCCTGATGCTTGCTGATCGTGCAGAGGCACTCGGCGAGATTCCTGTCGGGGCGGTGTTGGTGGATGATGAAGGAAATATTCTCGGTGAAGGCTGGAATTTATCTATCATTGAAAATGATCCGACCGCTCACGCTGAAATTGTCGCATTGCGTAACGCCGCACAAAATATTCAAAATTATCGTCTGCTCAATACCACACTTTATGTCACCCTTGAGCCTTGCACCATGTGTGCAGGTGCGATTTTGCATAGCCGGATTAAACGATTAGTCTTCGGTGCGTCAGATTATAAAACAGGGGCTGTAGGTTCTCGCTTTCACTTCTTTGATGATTATAAAATGAATCACACGTTAGAAATTACCTCTGGCGTGCTCGCAGAAAAGTGCGGTCAGAAATTAAGTGATTTTTTTAAAAAAAGACGAGAACAGAAAAAGGAAGAAAAGCGGGAAAAGAATCTCCCGCTTGATGTTGAATCACAATCTTAAACTTGCCAATTAATTTCAGTTAAACCATTTTGCTTTAAGTATTCGTTGGTTTTAGAAAAATGATGACATCCTAGAAAACCACGATGTGCTGAAAGAGGGGAAGGGTGAGGGGCAGTTAAAACATAATGACGATTGCGATCAATAAATTGCCCTTTTTTCTGCGCATGGCTTCCCCAAAGTAAAAATACTACTTTTTCACGGTGTTCATTGAGTGCTGCAATTACTTGGTCGGTGAAGATTTCCCAACCAAATTTAGCGTGTGAATGCGCCATACCGCGCTCTACAGTTAGCACAGTGTTAAGCAACAGTACACCTTGCTCCGCCCATTTCACCAAGTAACCATGATTTGGCATTTGAAAACCAGGAATGTCGTTAGCCAATTCTTTATACATATTCAGTAAAGAAGGGGGAATTGCAACCTCAGGTTTCACCGAAAAAGCTAAGCCGTGCGCTTGATTTGGGCCGTGATAGGGATCCTGTCCTAAAATGACAACTTTCACCTCATCAAATGCCGTATATTTAAAGGCATTAAACACTTCGTCTTGTGGTGGGTAAATGGTTTTTCCGGCAAGTCGCTCTTGATGCACTTGTTGTAGAATGTGTTTAAAGTAAGGTTTTTCTTTCTCTTGACCGATAACATCTGTCCAGGTTTTCATTCTGTATTTCCTTATTGGATAAGCTTGGAGACATTATAAATGAAATTGCTGAGAAAGGCTTTATTTGAGAGTAATGTTAATATCTTGTTAAAATCATGGGCATATTGAGTTCTTGTTACGACTAAAACTTTAATCTAGATCAATTTTTAAAAATTAGTCAGAAAAAAGAACCTGTTTTAGGTCAAAATTAATTGAATTCTTCAAATAGTTTGATAAAATTTGCACAGTTTAATAAATATACAACCGCCAAATTAGGAGGCACTTTATGATCAAAGGTATTCAAATTACTCAAGCAGCAAATGACAATCTTTTAAACTCATTCTGGTTATTAGACAGCGAAAAAAATGAAGCTCGTTGTTTATGTGCAAAAGCTGAATTCGCAGAAGACCAAGTAGTAGCAGTAAGCGAATTAGGTCAAATCGAATATCGTGAATTACCAGTAAATGTAGCACCAACTGTTAAAGTTGAAGGTGGTCAACACTTAAACGTAAACGTATTACGTCGTGAAACATTAGAAGATGCAGTAAACAACCCGGATAAATACCCACAATTAACTATCCGTGTTTCTGGTTACGCAGTACGTTTCAACTCTTTAACACCAGAACAACAACGCGACGTTATTACTCGTACTTTCACTGAAAGCCTATAATTTCAGTTTGAATGAAAAAAGAAACCCCGAAGTAATTCGGGGTTTTGTTTTATCTAAAAGGTTTGAAAATTTGACTGCACTTTTCCCTTTCATCCCTAGCGATTTCCGTGCTTTTCAGGTACAATCCGCCAGTTAAATTTAATGATTTTTGAGAAAACTAATCTATTTATGAAGAATATTCGCAACTTTTCTATTATTGCCCATATTGACCACGGTAAATCGACCCTTTCTGACCGATTAATTCAGACCTGTGGGGGCCTTTCGGATCGTGAAATGGAAGCGCAAGTGTTGGATTCCATGGATCTTGAGCGTGAGCGCGGTATTACCATTAAAGCGCAGAGTGTAACCTTAAATTATCAAGCCAAAGACGGTGAAACATACCAATTAAACTTTATCGATACACCAGGGCACGTGGACTTCTCTTATGAAGTATCGCGTTCTCTTGCCGCTTGTGAAGGGGCATTGTTAGTTGTGGATGCTGGACAGGGCGTAGAAGCTCAAACCTTAGCAAACTGTTATACCGCCATTGAAATGGATTTAGAAGTAGTGCCGATTTTGAATAAAATCGACTTACCAGCGGCAGATCCTGAACGTGTTGCAGAAGAAATTGAAGACATCGTGGGTATTGATGCGATGGAAGCTGTACGTTGTTCGGCTAAAACCGGAGTGGGTATCGAAGATGTATTAGAAGAAATCGTTGCGAAAATTCCCGCGCCAGAAGGTGATCCTGATGCACCGTTACAAGCATTGATTATTGACTCTTGGTTCGATAACTATTTAGGCGTGGTGTCATTGGTTCGTATTAAAAATGGTGTGTTGCGTAAAGGCGATAAAATCAAAGTAATGTCTACCGGACAGGCTTACAACGTTGATCGTTTAGGGATTTTTACGCCAAAACAAGTGGATACGACGATATTAAATACCGGCGAAGTGGGTTGGGTTGTTTGTGCAATTAAAGATATTTTAGGTGCACCAGTAGGGGATACCTTAACGCATCAGCATAATCCAGCAAGCCATGTATTACCAGGCTTTAAGAAAGTAAAACCACAGGTTTATGCTGGTTTATTCCCAGTTAGCTCTGACGATTATGAAGCTTTCCGTGATGCGTTGGGTAAATTAAGCCTAAACGATGCATCACTTTTCTATGAACCAGAGAATTCAACCGCTTTAGGTTTTGGTTTCCGTTGTGGTTTCTTAGGGCTTTTACACATGGAGATCATTCAAGAGCGTTTAGAGCGTGAATATGATCTTGATTTGATTACCACCGCGCCAACTGTAATTTATGAAGTTGAAATGACGAGTGGTGAAGTGGTTTATGTGGATAGTCCAGCGAAATTACCGCCATTGAATAATATTTCAGAAATTCGCGAGCCTATTGCGGAATGTAATATGTTGGTACCACAGGAATTCTTAGGTAACGTGATTACCCTTTGTGTGGAAAAACGTGGCGTACAAACCAATATGGTGTATCACGGTAACCAAATTGCATTAACTTATGAAATCCCAATGGGCGAAGTAGTATTGGATTTCTTCGATCGTTTGAAATCAACTTCTCGCGGTTATGCCTCTTTGGATTATGGTTTTAAACGTTTCCAAGCGGCGGACATGGTGCGCGTGGATATTATGATCAACGGTGATCGTGTTGATGCGTTAGCGTTAATTGTTCATAAAGATAATGCACCTTACCGTGGTCGTGAGTTAGTTGAAAAAATGCGTGAGCTGATTCCACGTCAACAATTTGATATCGCGATCCAAGCAGCGATTGGTAACCACATTATTGCGCGTTCAACCGTAAAACAATTGCGTAAAAACGTATTAGCAAAATGTTATGGTGGTGACGTGAGTCGTAAGAAAAAACTCTTACAGAAACAGAAAGAGGGTAAAAAACGAATGAAGTCTTTAGGTAACGTGGAAGTACCGCAAGAAGCGTTTTTAGCGATCTTACATGTAGGTAAAGATAAATAGGAAAGTAGAGTAATGTCGAATGTATTTTTTATTCTGTTGTTAGCCGTGGGATTTGCTGGTTGGAAAGCGTTAGACCATTTCCAGCTGCCTAACACATTCAGTATTTTATTGCTGATTTTGACCGCACTTTCTGGCATTTTATGGTGCTATCACCGTTTCGCCGTGATGCCGAGACGTCGTCGTCAAATCGCACGAGCAGAACAACGTTCAGGCAAAGCGTTAACGGATGAAGAAAAAGCAAAAATTGAGCCAATTTCAGAAGGTTCGGAATTTATTTCTTCACTTTTCCCTGTGTTATCTGTAGTGTTTCTTGTACGTTCATTTATTTTTGAGCCGTTTCAAATTCCATCAGGATCAATGGAAGCAACATTGCGTGTAGGGGATTTCCTTGTTGTTAATAAATACACTTATGGTATCAAAGATCCGATTTTCCAAAATACGATTATTGAAGGTAATAAGCCAGAACGTGGTGATGTAATTGTGTTCAAAGCTCCAGAGCAAGCGTTACTTCATACAAGCTTAGGTGCAACGAGAGCAGCGTATGCTGAAAATCTTGCGTTAACATCCAAAGACAATATGTCAGGCGTAGATTATATTAAACGTATTGTGGGTAAAGGTGGCGATCGAATTATCCTTGATGTTGAAAAAAGTGCTTTAACCATTGTGCATGGTAAAGATGGCAAACCTTGTGAAATAGACTGCCAAGCTAAAGTATTTGAATATAAACAAGAACCAACTAATCCAGCATTTCCAACTCAAGTGGAATATCTGGAAATCGGCGATGTGACACATACGATTTTAGTTGAGCCAATGCGCCGTTATTCTGGTATTGAATTCTATCCACAAGAAGGTTTACCTGCTGCAGAATGGATTGTGCCTGAAGGGCAATATTTTGTGATGGGCGATAACCGTGATCATAGTGATGACAGTCGCTTTTGGGGATTTGTACCGGAAAAAAATATTGTGGGTAAAGCCACTTATATTTGGATGAGTTTAGAAAAAGAACCAAATGAGTGGCCAACAGGCTTCCGTTTCGACCGTTTCTTTACAAAAATTAATTAATATGAATCATTTAGATCGACTAGAACGAAAAATTGGTTATCAATTTTCCGATCTAAAACACTTAAAATTGGCACTGACACACCGCAGTGCCTCCACTCAACATAATGAACGCCTAGAATTTCTAGGCGATTCGATTCTCAATTATGTCATTGCAGACGCGCTTTATCATCAATTTCCTCGTTGTAATGAAGGTGAACTTAGCCGTATGCGCGCAACATTAGTGCGTGAGCCGACACTGGCAATGATTGCCCGAAATTTTGAGCTTGGGGATTATATGTCCTTAGGCTCTGGTGAGCTAAAAAGCGGGGGCTTTCGCCGAGAATCTATTTTAGCCGATTGTGTTGAAGCGGTAATTGGCGCAATGGCATTGGATTCAAGCTTTGATAAAGCGGCAGATATTGTTCGTAGTTGGTATAAAACCTTATTGGCTGAAATTAAGCCAGGCGATAACCAAAAAGATGCCAAAACGCGTTTACAAGAGTATTTACAAGGTAAGCATTTCGCCTTGCCAACTTATGAAGTGATTAAAATTGAAGGGGAAGCTCATTGCCAAACCTTCACCGTGGAATGTACGGTAAAAAACGTACCAAATATTGACCGCACTTTTATTGCAAAAGGTTCTAGCCGTCGTAAGGCAGAACAAGCGGCCGCAGAACAAATTTTAAAAATATTGGAAATAAAATGACCGAATTAAATCAAGAACAAGAGACCTATTGTGGTTTTATTGCTATTGTAGGCCGCCCAAATGTAGGGAAATCCACCCTGTTAAACAAAATTTTGGGGCAAAAAATCTCGATTACTTCCCGCAAGGCACAAACCACGCGTCACCGTATTGTGGGAATTAAAACCGAAGGCATCTACCAAGAAATTTATGTGGATACGCCGGGACTTCATATCGAAGAAAAACGAGCGATTAACCGTTTAATGAATCGTGCAGCCAGCTCAGCGATCGGGGATGTGGATCTTATTATTTTCGTCGTGGATGGCACACATTGGAATGCCGATGATGAAATGGTGTTAAACAAATTACGTAATGCCAAAGCGCCTGTTGTACTCGCTATCAACAAAGTTGATAACGTCAAGAATAAAGATGATTTGTTGCCATTTATTACTGATTTAGGCAGTAAGTTTGATTTCGCGCATATTGTGCCGATTTCTGCACAACGTGGTAATAACGTGCATCAATTAGAGAAAATTGTTCGTCAGTCCTTACGTAAAGGTGTTCATCACTTCCCTGAAGATTACGTGACCGATCGTTCACAACGTTTTATGGCGTCGGAAATTATCCGTGAAAAATTGATGCGCTTTACCGGTGAGGAATTACCTTATTCTGTGACCGTTGAAATTGAACAATTCAAAGTAAATGAGCGTGGTACTTACGAGATTAATGGTTTGATTTTAGTTGAGCGTGAAGGTCAAAAGAAAATGGTGATTGGTGCTCAAGGACAAAAAATTAAAACCATTGGTATGGAAGCGCGCGCTGACATGGAACGCTTATTTGATAATAAAGTCCACCTAGAACTTTGGGTCAAAGTGAAGTCTGGTTGGGCGGACGATGAACGGGCCTTAAGAAGTTTGGGGTATATGGACGAATAAAAACTTGAGTAATACTCTATACTATTCTATTATTAGCGAAATTTTTATGTTTACTAATAAAAACAAGGAGATGGTAGATGAGTATCTATGCCTTAAAACCCAAATTTCAGAATTTACTTCGGCCTTTAGTTAGGCAATTAGCAGCAAAAGGCGTGACAGCAAATCAAGTTACGCTAATTGCTTGCTTACTTTCAATTTTATTAGGTGTGGTTCTCGCACTATTCCCGACATTTTCCACTCTTTTCTTCCTTATTCCTATTTGGTTGTTTTTACGTATGGCGTTAAATGCTGTTGATGGCATGCTAGCGCGTGAGTTTAATCAAAAAAGTCGATTAGGGGGTTATCTTAATGAAATTACTGATGTCGTCTCTGATGCAGCACTTTACCTTCCTTTTGCTTTTGTCGCGCCTTTTGATGGTATTCAAATCTCAAGTATTATTTGGCTTGCGGCGTTGAGTGAGTTATGTGGCATTTTGGGACAAGTTCAAGGCAAAACACGTCGTTATGATGGTCCAATGGGTAAAAGCGATCGTGCGTTTGTGTTTGGTGTACTCGGTTTACTCTATGCGGTGAATGGTAGTTTGCATTCACTTTTCTGGTGGGTAGCGAATATCCTGATTATCTTGCTCATCGTGACTTGTATTAAGCGAGTAAAAAATGGATTAGCGGAAGTGGCAGAGTAATAGGAGTAAATATGATCGCGAGATTAATCGATTTTTTATTGTGTCGTTTTGCCTCTTTTATTACAGGTGTTCGACCTCAAGCAGCAATTTCTGAACAATCTTCAGAGGGGCATCGTGTCTATTTTGCCAATCATAACAGCCATGGTGATTTCATCTTACTTTGGATTTCATTACCTTATGAAGTGAGAAAACAAACTCGCCCTGTCGCAGGCAAAGATTATTGGACGAAAGGCGCAATTCGTCGTTTTCTAGCTAATAAAGTGTTTAATATGTTACTTATTGAGCGTAATAGCCAAGATCCACAAGCGGCAATACGACAAATGACGGAAGCATTGGAGAATGATTCGCTTATTCTTTTCCCTGAAGGAACCCGTAAAACGGATGATGATTTGCCTCTCCAACCCTTTAAAAGTGGCTTGTATTACCTAGCAAAAGAAAATCTTGATTGTGAATTTGTCCCAGTTTGGATTAGCAATATGAATAACGTTTTACCAAAAGGCTTTATTTTACCGATCCCGTTGTTATGTGATCTTTATGTCGGTGAACCATTAAAAATTGGGACAGATGAGACTAAAGGTGAATTTTTAACACGTGCGCAATCGGCATTATTAAGTTTAAACATCAGTGAAAAAGGCAAATCTTAGGAGTAAATGATGACAGAAATATGGCAACTCTTCGGTGGTTTATTTATCGCCTTAATTTTTGCTTCCACAGTGGGATATGTTTTAAAACGCAGAGCGGGCGTGGATACACCTAATAGTGTCATTGATAATCTGAATGCACGCATCAATGCTTGGTGGGTGATGATTGGGATTATCTTTATTGCGAGCTTATTGGGTTTTTATGGCGTGATTGTGCTCTTTTTGATTATTTCATTTATGGGATTGCGTGAGTTTCTTTCTCTATTGAATATTCGTCGAGGCGATCATCTTGCACTTGCAGCCTGTTTTTATGTGATCTTACCATTGCAATATTTTTTAGTCGCCATTGATTGGTTTAGTATGTTTACTATCTTCATTCCAGTATATGGCTTCTTATTTTTACCGATTCTTTCAGCATTACTGGGTGATCCTGCGAATTTCTTAGATCGTTCTACGAAAATTCAGTGGGCATTGATGATTAGTGTATTCTGTATTTCACATATTCCGGCTTTACTGACACTTGATATCTCAGGTTATGAAGGAAAAAATCTGTTATTAATGATTTTTTTAATCTTGGTGGTACAGTCTAGCGATGTGTTGCAATATGTTTGGGGTAAACTCTTCGGCAAACATAAAATTGCGCCAACCTTATCCCCATCCAAAACAGTAGAAGGCTTTGTTGGCGGTGTATTAAGTGCAAGTTTATTAGGTATGCTACTTCATTGGATGACACCATTTAATGCATGGCAGGCGTTTTTAATGAGCATGTTAATTTGCCTAATGGGATTCTTGGGTGGACTCGTGATGTCAGCAATGAAACGCAGTATGGGCGTGAAAGACTGGGGGAATATGATCAGCGGTCATGGCGGTATTTTAGATCGTATGGATTCGCTTTGTTTCTCTGCACCAATTTTCTTCCATGTTGTGCGCTATTTCTGGGCTTAGATATAAATCATGAAATAAAAAAAGAGCGGTTAATTAACCGCTCTTTTTTATTATTGCTGATAAGTTTCTAAGAATCGTGCTAGTTTGCCAATCGCTTCTTCTAATTGGCCTGCATAAGGGAGAGTCACCACACGGAAGTGATCAGGCGAGTGCCAGTTAAAGCCTTTACCATGTACCAAAAGCACTTTTTCTTTACGTAGTAAATCGAGTACAAATTTTTCATCACTATGAATGTTGAATTTTTTGATGTCGAGTTTCGGGAACATATACATTGCCCCCATTGGTTTTACGCAGCTAACACCAGGGATTTGAGTGAGTAATTCGTAGGCTTTATTACGTTGTTCAAGTAAACGACCGCCAGGTTGAATAAATTCATTGATGCTTTGATAGCCGCCTAATGCGGTTTGAATGGCGTGCTGCATTGGTACGTTTGCGCATAAACGCATAGATGCCAGCATATCTAAGCCTTCAATATAGCCTTTTGCGTGTTGTTTTGGACCATTTAAAATCATCCAACCTTGGCGGAAACCTGCAACACGATACGCTTTTGATAAACCATTGAATGTAATCGTTAATACATCTGGTGCAAGGGCAGCGATATGATGGTGGACAGCACCATCGTAGAGAATTTTGTCATAAATTTCATCCGCAAAAATAATCAGATTATTTTCACGTGCTACTTCGATAATTTCTTCGAGCAATGCTTTACTGTATACCGCACCAGTCGGGTTATTTGGGTTGATCACCACGATAGCTTTAGTTTTGGCATTGACTTTCGCGCGAATATCATCAATAGCAGGGAACCAGCCCGCTTCTTCATCACATAAATAATGTACCGCTTTCCCGCCAGAAAGCGTTACAGCCGCTGTCCATAACGGATAATCTGGCATTGGTACTAATACCTCATCACCATCATTAAGAAGGGCTTGCATTGACATGGTAATCAATTCAGACACACCATTCCCGATGTACACATCGTTTACCGTTGAATCATGAATGCCTTTGGATTGGTAGTATTGCACGATAGCTTTACGTGCGGAATACAAGCCTTTAGAGTCACAATAACCTTGTGCAGAAGGTAAGTTGCGGATGACATCAACTAAAATTTCATCTGGCGCTTCAAAGCCAAATGGGGCCGGGTTGCCGATATTTAATTTTAAGATTTTGTTGCCTTCTTCTTCTAAGCGTAAAGCTTCTTTGTGAACCGGTCCGCGAATATCGTAGCAAACGTGTTCTAATTTGTCTGATTTTGGAAATGAGCGCATTAATAACATCCTATGATAATTAGATTTTCATTCAAAAATTACGTCTAATTTACGCTTAAATTCTTATCTTGAAAAGATTTAATAAAAAAATTTTTTGAATGTATTAAAGTGCGGTAGAATATGGGCTAATTTTTTGTGTATTTTATTATTTTTCATGGGCCCTTTAGAACAAGCTAAATCTGCGCTAATTCGCCAATTTGACGCTTTGGCGACAACGGATCCGCAAGCATCTATTGTACATCTTCAAACGAAGGTGGAATCGGATGTTGATCTTTTGGCGTGGATGAAAGGGCAGTCAGTCTATCCGCAATTTTATTTGCGTTTTCGTGATGAAGCTAAAACCGTCGCTGCCGTGGGTAAAGTGCGGTCATTTTCAGATGTGAATTTGGCACAGCAATTTATTCAAGAGCATGATTTTCCTTTAGTGGGCGGTTTACAGTTCCAAGGTGAAAGTCAGTTTATTTTGCCGCAAGTTTTAATTGAACAGCAAAATGGTGAGACCGTAGTTTCAGTTTTTGTTGAAACAAATGAGCTTGATTCAGCAAAAGTGATGTTGAATTCATTTAAAAAAATGACCGCACTTTTACCGCTCAATCAATTAACCATCGAAAGTGTAGCGCCAAAAGCGAATCAAGACACGTGGTGTGATTGGGTCAATCAAGCGCTCACTCGAATTCGACAAGGGGAATTAACCAAGCTTGTCTTAGCAAATGAAACGGTGTTTCGCATTCATGGCGAATTAAACGGAAAAGATTTTCTTGCTGCAAGCCAAGCCAGAAATAGCGGTTGTTACCATTTTCTATGGGCAGATAACGCCCAAAACTGTTTTGTGGGTTCGACGCCAGAACGCTTATTTGCACGAGATAATCGTCTGTTATTTACAGAAGCCCTTGCGGGTACCGCACCTGTTAGCGATAATCCACTTGAAAATGATGAACGAGCAAATTGGCTGTTAAATGATGAAAAAAACCTCAATGAAAACTGGTTGGTGGTTGAGGATATTTCACAAAATATCAGTCACTTAGTGGAACAAATTACCGTTGATGATGTCGCATTAAAGCCATTACGAAAAGTGCAACATTTGATTCGAAAAATGCAGGCAAAATTGACCGCACTTTGTACGGATGCCGATTTGCTGAAAGCGATCCATCCAACGGCTGCAGTGTCAGGCTTACCGCAACAACAAGCGAAGAAAGCCTTGGCTGAAATTGAAACTTTTGATCGTCGTTGGTATGCCGGAACGTTAGGCTTGATGACCCAAAATCTCTCGGAATTTTGTGTCACCATTCGTTCGGCTTTTATTGGAGAAAATCAAGTGCGTGTATTTGCTGGAGCCGGTATTGTAGAAGGCTCACAACCTGTAGAAGAGTGGTTGGAAATTGAACGTAAAGCGGCAGGGCTCATTTCCCTGTTTGCAGAGAATAACGGAGAATAAGAAGAATGTCTGTAAGCGTATTTAATCGTTGTTGGTCAAAGGTGATCTTAGAAACCTTGGTTCGCCAAGGGGTCAGTCACTTTTGTATTGCGCCTGGTTCACGATCAACACCTTTAACGCTAGAAGCTGTGCGTTTACAAAATGCCTCTCGAGCAACGTGTCATAGTCATTTTGATGAACGTGGATTAGGCTTTTTTGCCTTGGGGATTGCGAAATCTACGCAAGCACCTGTTGCCGTGATTGTAACTTCAGGGACTGCTGCTGCAAATTTATATCCCGCGATTATTGAAGCTCGCCAAACAGGCGTGAATTTAATTATTCTTACCGCTGATCGTCCACCTGAATTATGGGAATGTGGTGCGAATCAAGCGATCGTGCAACAAAATATGTTTGCAGATTATCCAGTAGCAAGCGTAAATCTACCGAAACCTCAAGTAGATTATGCGGCGAAATGGTTAATTTCTACGTTAGAGCAAGCTTGCTATAAACAAAAACAACAACCAGGCGTGGTGCATATCAATGTGCCTTTTGCTGAGCCACTTTATAATGCGCAAGAACAAGAAATTGACAGCCATCCGTGGTTAATGCCAATTCAACGTTGGTTAAGCCAGCCTAAAAATTGGGTTGATCATCAACTTCTACAACAAGAAGTGCTTATGCACGAGAATTGGGATAGCTGGCGTACGAAACGTGGTGTGATTGTCGCAGGGCAATTAACCCCAGAACAAGCAATGGGTATTAATTCATGGGCAAATACCATGGGGTGGATTTTGCTGACGGATATTCAATCCGGTGTTGAACCGCTCATGCCTTATGCGGATATTTGGCTAGCAAACCAAACCGTGAAGCAAAAATTACTTCAAGCTGATATCGTGATTCAATTTGGTTCTCGTTTTATCAGTAAACGTATTAACCAATTCTTAGCGGAGTTCCAAGGCGAATTTTGGGTGGTGGAGCAAAGTCAAAATGCAGTTGATCCAAATCACCATACGCAAACTCGCTTTAACGCCAAAGCACATCATTGGTTGCGTGCACATCCGCCATTGCGTCAAAAAACTTGGTTACTCGAGCCACTTGCGCTTTCAAAATTCTGTGCAACCTTTATCGAACAACAAGTTGGTGGCAATCTTAATGAAGCCTCATTAGCACATCATATTGAGCGTGTTTTACCTTACAACGGTATTTTGTTCTTAGGAAATAGCCTTTTTGTGCGCTTGGTTGATGCATTAACGAAATTGCCAGAAGGTTATCCAATTTTCACCAACCGTGGTGCAAGCGGAATTGACGGTTTATTAGCAACCGCTGCGGGTATTGGTATTGGTTCGAATCAACCTGTAGTGGCGATGATTGGCGATACGTCCACGCTTTATGATTTGAACTCTTTAGCCTTATTTAAGAATGTGACTCAACCAACCATTATTTTTGTGATCAATAATAATGGTGGTGCGATCTTTGATATGTTGCCGGTTGATGAAGAGGTAAAAGAACAATTCTATCGCTTGCCACATAATGGTGATTTCTCACAAATTGCGAATATGTTTGGCTTGAAATACGCCTTACCTTACACCTGGGCGGATTTAAGTGCGGTATTAAAACAGGCTTACACGCGTCGCCGTGCAACCTTAATTGAAATCAAAACGAACCCTAGCGATGGCAGTGCAACTTACAAACGTTTGATTGATCAAATTAGTCATGCGGTGATAGGGGAGTAGTTAGCACCTTTATGCTAACTAAAATTCATTCATTTATAAATAAAGGAGATGAGTATGCTTAAGAAACATGCTTACAAAGCAATTTTTGCTGCATTAGTAACGAGCCTATTAACGGGTTGTATCGCTTATGAGGAAAGCACCAAAATCACCATGAACGATGTGCGTAATATGGATTATGGTAGCTATCCGAAAAATTACGAAAAAGCCATTCGCCAGCATTTAGCTCGTACTTTAATTGATCCTAATTCTTTAATGCTTGATGGCTTTAGTAAACCAAAAAAATTCTTACGAATTACAAGCAGACGCTATGATGCAGAAACAGAAACTTATAGCCCTGCAGCTTTCTTAAAATACTACATTGTTTGTGCCAGAGTGAATGCGAAAAATAGCTATGGTGGCTATACAGGCTGGCAAGAACACATTTTTTATTTCCGTGATGGAAAAATTGTGAATTCAAGTGAATATGGTTTGATCGATGGTTGCAGTGACCCAAATGATATCGTTATAAATAATGAAACCTTTTCAGATGTGGATATTATTGATAAGCCATAGGGTTAATGAATTTTACTATATGGTCTGGCCCAACCTGACCTAAATTTTATGTATTCCGTACAAATCATGACCAATCTTATCTTCCTTCACGGCTTACTTGGTACAAAATCGGACTGGCAAAAAGTCATCGAAAATCTACCGCACTTTCGTTGTCTCTCTCTCGATTTACCGTTTCATGGAGAGAATAAAGCTGTAGCGGTTGAAGATTTTGAGCAAACGGCTCAATTTCTTGAAAGCCAAATACAAAGTCTCATAAAAGATGAACCTTATATCCTTATAGGTTATTCACTTGGTGGGCGAATCGCACAATATTATGCACTACATGCTCAAGTGCAAAGAGGCAATTTACAAGCAGTGATTTTAGAAGGGGCGAATTTAGGTTTGCAGTCTGAGCAAGAAAAACAAAGCCGTTTAGTTAATGACAAAATGTGGGCTGAGCGTTTTTTCCATGAAAACCCTGAAACCGTGCTAGAAGATTGGTATCAACAGCCTGTGTTTTCTCATTTAAATGAACAGCAACGTAAGTCCTTAATTGAAAAGCGAAAAGCCAATTTCGGGGAAAATATTGGTAAGATGTTATTAGCAACTAGCCTTGCCAAACAGCCTGATTTTCGAGAGAAAGTGCGGTCAAGTTTGCTGCCATTTTTCTATTTTTGCGGTGAGCGAGATCAAAAGTTTCGTCAAATGGCAGAGGATAATCAACTTGATTTAACGCTTATCCCTTATGCTGGACATAATGCTCATTTAGAAAATTCGACATGTTTTGCGAAAAAAATTGAAGATATCATTTTAAAAATCGCTAATCCTTAAGTCCTAAACAACAAAAAAAGCTGATGCGTGAACATCGGCTTTTTGTCTTTTAAATGTAGAGAGGGACTTAACTTTCAGCAATTCCCATCGCACAAACGGCTGCAGAACTCCATGCCCATTGGAAGTTGTAGCCACCTAACCAGCCGACAACATCCAACACCTCACCGATAAAATAGAGACCTTTAATCTTTGTCGCCTCCATGGTTTTGGATGAAATCTCATGAGTATCAACGCCCCCCATTGTGACTTCAGCCGTTCGGTAGCCCTCAGTACCATTAGGAATAAATTGCCAGTTGTGGATTAAATTCTCTAACTTTTCTAACCGCACTTTACTCACGTTTGCGATCACTTCATCTTGAATCAAGCCTTGTTCTAACCAAAGTTCGACTAATTTTTTCGGCAATAAGCGACTTAATACGGTTTTAAGCTGCAATTTCGGCGAAGATTGACGCATCTCATCTAGGTGATGACGAATATCGTTATAAGGTAATAAATCTAAATGAATGCTCTCACCCGGTTGCCAATAATTGGATATTTGTAAAATAGCAGGGCCTGATAAACCACGATGGGTGAATAACATTTGATGAGTAAAGGTTTTGTGCTGATTCGTTGCAGCCACATCTAATGAAACGCCAGAGAGTGCCGAGTAGAATTTGTCACTTTCTCGCCATGTGAATGGCACAAGGCTTGCACGCGGAGGAATCACATTTAATCCAAACTGTTCTGCAATTTGATAGCCAAAAGGCGAGGCGCCCAAGCCAGGCATGGAGAGCCCACCTGTGGCGATAATTAAATTCTGGCATTGCCATTCAATCGCATTTACCTTTAATTTAAACCGTACTTTAGGGTTATTTTCAACCGCTTCAACATCACTCACTTCGCTGCGTAGTTGAATGTGAACACCGTATTTGTCACATTCCGTTCCGAGCATCTTCACAATATCTTCTGCACCGTTATCACAAAATAACTGACCTAATTCTTTTTCGTGGTAAGGAATGCCATACTCAGCGACTAAAGCAATAAAATCCCATTGTGTATAACGTTTTAAGGCGGATTTGACGAAGTGTTTGTTCTGGCTGATATAACGGCCAGACGTAATTTCCATATTGGTGAAATTACAGAATCCACCGCCAGACATTAAAATTTTTCGGCCAATTTTCTTACCATTATCAAAAATAGTGGCTTGTTTGCCCAGTTTGCCTAACTGGGCGGCACAAAATAAGCCGGCGGCACCGGCTCCAATAATGATATTTTCTGAATAGCGACTCATAATTTATTGTGATGCTTGCCCTTTTTCAAAATAGTCTATCATTTTGATTCGTTGGATGACAGTTCGGCGATCCACGGCAGCATTACCTGAATCTAATAATTGCTGCCAATAAGCTTTGGCTTTTTCAGCTTCATGATTTTTAAAGGCTTCAGTCGCCAATAATGTTATCACTGATATTTCATGTTTATCTTGTTTTAACGCCTCATCCATTATTTGCTGGATTTGTGGTGTGATATTTTGACCTGCTTGATAATAAAGTGCGGTTGCTTTTAAGCCTAAAATAGCCGGTGTTGTGCCTGAAATTTTTTCTGCATTGCTATAGGCGATGAGTGCATGATCAAATTCATCATTTTGCATATAGGCATCACCTAGCTGAGCCCAAAGCTCAGAGTTATTCACATCTTCTCGAATTTTATTTTGAATTTTGAGCACCATATCTTCTTTTTGATGCACCATTGATGTATCTGCTTTTTTGTTGGCAAGCTCAAGCATCTCTTTTTCACCTTGTTGAACACGCTCAAAACGATCAAGGGAGAAGTAATAACTTAAAGGAAGAATCAATAAGATTGCAAAGACCCAAATCGCGGATTTGGTTTCAAATTTGACCGCACTTTTTTCTTCTTTAGGGGCAGTATGAGGTTGATTTGCGAGTTGTTTTGGCTCGCTTTCTGATTTTTTAGTAGAAAATAAAATTAACGCAAAAGCACCAATTAATAACAAAATAGGCAATAGCCAGAGTAGTGCCGTATTCCATTGAAAAGGTGGCTTATAGTTCACGAAATTACCGAAACGAGCTGTCATCGTGTCGATAATTTGCTGATTCGTTTTTCCTTCATCCACCATTTTATAGACTTCAATACGTAAGTCATAAGCAATCGGCGAATTAGACTCAACTAAGTTTTGATTCTGACATTGTGGGCAACGTAAGGATTTTGCCAGTTCAACAGCACGAGTACGATCGGCTTGGTTTTTAAACGCATAGGTGTCGACCATTTCTGCGTGAGCAAAAAGGGTAAACGTCAGTAAAAGTGCGGTCAGAAATCGGGTTAATTTTTTCATTTTACTTTTTAGTTAATTCATCAAGTTTTGGTTTGATCTCAGTGAGCCATGTTTCTCGATCCATATAGCCTGAATGACGATAACGGATCATGCCGTGCTCATCGACAATATAGGTTTCTGGTGCGCCATCTACGCCTAATTGCATCGCAAATTCACCACGGCTATCGTCAATAGTGAGTATGAACGGATTGCCCATACGTTCGAGCATCGCAATACCGTTTTGAGGTTTGTCACGATAGTCGATTCCAACAATGGGCACTTCTTTTGAAATTTCCATCAAAAGAGGGTGTTCTTGTTGGCAATAGCCACACCAACTTCCCCACACGTTGAGTAGGAAAGGTTTCTTTGGAAAATCTCTCGGGCTGACAATTTGACTCGGTTCAAGCAAATTCGCTTGATAGAATTCCGGCACAGGCTTATCAATGAGCGCGGAGGCAATTTGTTTTGGGTCTTTGTGTAAGCCAATAAAAAGCAGTAAACAAATACTCAACAACAAAATCAGTGGTAAAAACAAAATAAACTTTTTATTCATCACGTTTTCTCTTCAAATTGATGGCTGAACATAATGCGCCAAGTGCCATTAAAATGCCTCCGAGCCATAACCAGCGAATAAGCGGCTTGTAATGTAAGCGGAATGTGAATTCACCTTTGCCTAAGTTATCGCCCATAACAATATATAAATCGCCCCAAAAGCCTGCATCTAAGCCTACTTCACTCATGGTCATGGTGCGAACATCATAATAGCGGCGTTCCGGTACAATTTCAGCGTAAGGTTTGCCTTGTTCTGACACGCTAAAGAAAGCGACTTCGGCGGTAAAGTTTGGCCCTATTTCATTGGAAAAACGATCGTAGTGGAATTCAAATTGACCTAATTGTTGGCTTTGTTGTGGCGCGAGTCGTACACCTAATTCACTGCCAAAGTAACTACTCATCACGGCGCCCATTGAGGCAATAGCTACGCCGCAGTGTGCGAGAATCATCCCGAAATAGGCAAGTCTTACTTTTACCCAGTTTTGCCATAAGGTGACGAATAATACCCAAATCGCGAGGGTGAGTAATACATAAGCGAAGAAATGGAAACGTAACGCACTGTCATTTTGTAGCGCATTCCAAATCATGCCATAAGCTATCACTGCTGCTGGAATGAGCAATAACAAGCGTTTGAAAAAGCGTTTTTTATCGGCTTGAAACCAGCCTAAGCAAAGCGTCGCCGCCATCGCGAAAAGCACTAAAGTGAGTAATGGCAAGAAAATGCTATTAAAGTAAGGCGCGCCTACGGAAATACTTCCCCAACTCATGGCTTGGAAAAGCATTGGATAGAAGGTGCCTAAGAAGGTACTGACGGTGGCAACGGTCAATACGATATTTAAGCCTAAAATTGCCCCTGTTTTAGAAATGAGCGGGAATTTGACCGCACTTTCATTGTTATTTGTGCGTAGGGCAAATAAGCTAAGTGAACCAACAGTTAGTAAGAAGAAAATGAGCAATAATACATAACCACGGGAGCTATCTAAAGCAAAAGCATGAACAGAGGTTAATGCACCTGAACGGACAATAAATGTGCCTAATACGCTGAATGCAAAAGCGAGTAGGGAGAAGAGTGTTGTCCAATAGCTGAAAGCACCTTGTTTTTCAGTCACCATTAAGCTGTGTAAAAGAGCAAGACCTAATAACCACGGCATAAGAGAGGCGTTTTCTACTGGGTCCCAGAACCACCAGCCGCCCCAGCCTAATTCATAATATGCCCACCAGGCACCGAGAACTATCCCTAAGGTTAAGAATAACCAAGAAACGAGCACCCAAGCTCGCATAGCACGTGCGATCGCTTGTGCAGAACGATTAAAGATTAAAGCTGAAATGGACATGGCAAAGTTAACGGCAAAGCCCACATAACCCACATATAACAGTGGCGGATGGAAAATTAAGCCAATATCTTGCAGCATTGGATTGAGATCTCGTCCTTCCGAAGGGGCAGGAAACGCACGTCCAAATGGATTGGAGTAGAACAAAATAAAAATAGCAAACCCAAGACAAATTAAGCCGAGTAAAGAAAGGGTTTGTGCAGAAAAAGTGCGGTCATTTTTGCGAGAGAAAAAGGCAAAAGCCACTAACCAAAGACTTAATGTGAAAAGCCAAAATAAAATTGAGCCTTCATGTCCGCCCCAGGTGGCGGCGACTTTGAAAAATGTCGGTAGTTGAGAATTGGAATGTGCTGCCACGTATTCCAATGTGAAGTCATCTGTCGCAAAAGAGTAAGCAAGAATACCGATGGAAACGCTCGTAAAAATACCGAAGCAATAACTTAATCCCCAAGCCGTGTTAGTGAGAGTGGGTTTATTTCGCCAAATACCAATTTGCGGCACGATGGAAAGTAAGAGCGCCGCGGTGGTGGCAAAGAGTAATGAGAGAAATCCGAATTCGGGGAGCATAGTATTCTTCAGTATTAATGGTTGTATTTGACAAAATAAGGTTAATTTTAAGCATGAAAAAACATACGTAAAATTAACCGCACTTTAGTCTTTTAAATAAACAAAAGGCGTATTGTATACGCCTTTTGATTAAATAAGAAGTTTATCCTTACGCAACGGTAAGTTGTCCTGCATACAAGATGAAGTAACGTAAGCAGAGAACCCCGATTAAGTCGAAGATTGACACAAGGATAATAAAGTTCTTGTTGTATTTTAAGTTGTCTTTTACGGCAAGGTTGGCAAGTAGTGGAATTAAGATACCAATTAAGAATACCCCAATCCAGAAGACTGCACCCCAGAAGCCAGATAATGCATTCTGTAAGGCAACCACTTTTTGGCCACCACCAAAATAAAGACCCACGAAGAAACAAACTAATAAACCAAGCTCAGTTACCATGATTGGCACTTCAAATTTATGAATGAAGTGTGATTCATGGCTATCACCTTTTAATTTACCTGCAATGAGGATAAATAAGAAGGTTGCAGCGATACCAGAAGAGGTACCTGAAGCCAAGAATAACGCTGGTAGAACAGGGTTATTTAACATTGGGTAACTAATCAATGCTGAAAGTAAGAAACCGGTATAAGCCCCTAGTACAGCAGCTAAGATGAAGAGAATGACTTCTACAGGACCAGTTAAACGTTCTAATACATTGATAATTTTACCGACGAAACCAAGTTTTGGCATAAAACGTTGAATGAACGCCATGATATCTTCTTTGAAGATAACCGCACACCAACATACCAAGAACAGCATATAAACTTGGAATAACATTACCCCCATAGACATTACAGAGTTAAATTGATAGTTAAACATCAATTTCCAGAATGTCCAAGGACGTGCCAAGTGGAAAATTAACAGGGTTAAACCGATTAATGTTGGCACAGAACCTAAAAAGGCGGCTGCTCTGATAATCCAGTTTTTGCTAGGATTTTCTAATTTGTGACTACGTTTATAAGCAATCGCTAATTGTACCGCACCGGAAGAAATACCAAGTAAGAACAAATAGATAGCGATTGTTGAATCCCACACCAAATTAGGTGTGTGAAACGGAACAGGATAATCTAATGTCATCTTCTTGGCTCCCCGTGTTGGAATGGAATATGGTAGAGATTTGGTTGAGTACCTAATTCCACTTTCGTGCGATAAACCGGTTTTTCTTTCACTTTGCGGGACACTTCGCTGCTTGGGTCATTCATATCACCAAAGGTTAATGCTTTGGTTGGACAAGCTTCTACACAAGCAGGTTGTTTGCCAGCTGCTAAGTTTGTATCGCGACAGAAGTTACATTTATCCGCAGTAAGATGCTCTGGATGAATGAAACGTACGCGATAAGGACAAACTGCGATACAGTATTGGCAACCCACGCAAAGATCTTTAGTTACATCAACGATACCTGTTTCAGGATCAATAAATGATGCACCGGTTGGACAAACAGCCACACAAGGGGCGTTTGTACAATGTTGGCAAGATTGACGGAAAAACTCGTATTCTTGATTTGGGAATTCGCCATAAGGTTCACTACGGAGAATTTCCAAACGTGAAACGCCTTTAGGAACGTGGTTAGTTTCACGACAAGCATCCATACAAGCGGTACAGCCGATACAAGCTGTTTCGTCGTGTACCATTGCATAGCGTTTCGGTTTATCCGCCTTTTCCTCTTTCGCTAAAGAGGTAACTGATGTCCCCGTCATAAGGATTAATGCCCCCATGCCGGAAACAAAGTTTCGGCGTGAACAAGCTGTCATTATTTATCCTTTTGTTCGGTTGATTGCGTTTGTGATTGTGCGTCTTTTGCCGCTTTGCGTTTTTGTTGTTCGCCGTGGCAATCTACACAAAGTTTCACACGATTTTTCGGTTGAATACCTTTCATCGCATCATCTTTCGGGTGTAATGTGTGGCAGCTTGCACAAGGCAATTTCATTGCGTGAACATCGTGCGCCCAAAGTTTTTCACGAAGTTTTGCTGGTTGGTGACAAGCAAAACAAACTTGGTTTTGTTCTTGTGCTGTGTACATTGGTTTTTTATCACCAAAGATATCGCCATCAAAACGCATCACATCTTTTGCACCACGACGGTGATCTTCCGAAATATTACCGTGACAGTTTACACAGTTAATCGGTTTACCTGTGTTAGGGCTTTTTTGATTTAAGTGTGCGCCATGGAATTTACCAAAGTGTAATTCACCACCAGATTGATCTAAAGTTTGGTTTTTATCAACTTGGTCAAATTTGTGACATTTTGCACAATATTGGTTTGGATCACGTTGGTTATCCATTTGTGGCTCGTAAGTAAGTTGAGAGGCAGGTGTTTTTGCCATCTCTTCCGCACTTGCAGCCATTGGCATTGCCGCAAGCATTGCAAGCAATGCAAGGGATTTTGCCGATTTGCTGATTAAAGAAGTTAAATTCATTCTGATTACCTCAAATATATGGTTAAAAATGACCGCACTTCGACACTTTAGTTACAAAGTGCGGTTCTTTTTTTATTGTTTTGTTGCGGTATCTTCAGCTAATTTGCCATTGGCTTTCGCTTCTTTTACCCATTGAGGTACAACAGTTTCTAAGAATTCTTTTTTCGCTTGACGTTCTTTCTCGATATCAATACCCATTACTTTCCATGCTTTATCAGCTGTAGAAATATCTGGTACTTCAACCGGAGTTTTTACGCCATGTTTAGTTAAGATTGCTGCAAGTTTAGCACGTGCATCCGCAGCTTTGTCTATGCCAGAACCTAATACGCGAAGCATTACATCAGGTGCGTGCATGTGGCCACCGTGGCTTGCTGCTGCGTAGTCCCAACGCCATTGAGCGTGACGGATATCCATTAAAGCAGGTTCCATTTCTTCTTTAGTTGCACCTGCATCCCATGCCGCTTTCGCTTCAAAGTGAGCACGAACAACTTGATCTTCTAAACGACCCATTACATCTTTCACTTCTTTTTTACGTGAAGCAACGATGTCTTTAAGTTTTTCTTTGCTTTGATCGTGACAGTTTGCACATGTGGTATCAAATGCATCGAATGGGTTTTGGATTTGGTGGTCGGTGTAAACTTTACCGTCTTTACCTTGTACTTTAGGCATGTGACAGTCGATACAAGTTACGCCGTTTTTACCGTGCATACCTAAAGACCAAATTTCAAAGTCAGGGTGTTGAGCTTTTAACATTGGTGCTTTAGAAAGAGAGTGAGTCCAGTCACTGAAACCGATATCATCGTAGTATTTTTCGATGTCATCAACAGTTTGACCGTTATCCCAAGGGAAGGTTACTTGTTTTAAATCACCTGCGAAGTAGTACTCAACGTGACAGTTAGCACAAACTTCAGCACGTTTTTCAGTGCGAGCAGCTGTGTTAAAGCTTAAGTTAGCTTGTTCTTTACCTTCAGCTTTTGCTTTTGCTTGAAGTGCATTATTTAAGTGATCTAATGCACGAAGAACGTGTGGACGAGCAATACGTAATGCTGGTTTGCCTTCGGCAAAGTCTTTTGATGTAGTATCGTGACAGTCTGCACAACCGATTGAGTTGACCACTTCAGGTCCACCTTTAGCCCATTTTGCACCAAAGTAACCATCTTCACCCCATTCTGCAATTAAACGAGGAACGTCTGGACCTTTACAAGTCCAACATGCCATTGGTTGAGGGCCATCATTTGCATTTTTGGGCGCACCAGTACGTAAAATATTACGTACATCTTCTACTGCATAAACGTGACCACGAGGTGCGTTATATTCTTTTGCGAAAGAATAGCCCCCCCATAACACGATTAAACGAGGATCTTGTTCATTAGCATAGATGATTTTGTCGCCTTTTTCAGTCGCTTTCCACGAATTGAATTGGCTAGGATATTTCTCAGCAAATTTTTCATTCACTGCTTCGATTTTTAAATTAGGGTTTGGTGCTTCCACAGGTTGTTCAACAGGCTTGTACACCATTTCAGCCATCGCTGAGTTATACACACCTAAAGCTGCGAAAGAAGTGGCCAAAACAAGGCTTTTTCTCAATGCGTTCACGATAATCACTCCATTAGGAAAGAATAAAAAAACAATTTTAAATGCAAACAATTCCTATTAAGCTTTTGAATTCACTCATAAAAATAGTTCAGTGCAAGCATAAGATACCAAAAAGTAGTAGTTTTTCTAAGGTTATCTTCCAAAAGTTTGAGGTTGATCAAACTTTAAAATCAAAATACTTCTAAAGAGGTATAAGGGGGTTAGGGAAGTGGTAGGTGAGTTGCATATTAAGAGAAAAAAGTGCGGTCAACTTTTACATTGTTTTTGACTTATATAAAGACGATTCCATGCTCATTATTACTGACTTTGACCTAATTTTAATGAGCATTCTTTTTACGCAAACGATACCTTGCATAGAAAATGTAAATTTCTTGTGAAAAATGGTATAAAAAGCGATCATTTTCTTGATCTTATAGATGAGTCAGCTATACTCCCAGAACCTTATTTTTACCCATCTTGTTCTATTGTTTGTTGGGATGTGATGAATACCTAAATCTATTTAACTTGGGAGAACTTTTTTATGAACAAAGTATTTAAGATTATTTGGAACAAAACGACACAATCTTTCGTCGTGACATCAGAATTAGCGAAAGGAGCCGTAAAAGCTTCTTCAAACTCCGAACAACGTGTAACAAGCGAAACACGTTTATCTTCTCTTTTTAAACTTTCTGCATTTGCACTTTCTTTATCTGCAGTGATGATGCCGGCGCAAGCGCAAGTGATTGTGGGGGATGGAAGCAATGCGCCTACAAATGTACATCCTTTTAGTATTGCGGTTGGGAACAGTGCCACATCAGCAAGCGGTGGAAGTACTACCGCTATTGGTTATGGCGTAAATGGTCGTTATGACAATAGTGTGCTGATTGGTGATGGCACAGGAAATTATGGTGGAACAGCGGGTAGTCGTAATATTCTCATCGGTCAAAATGCTCAAGTTGGCGATAGCACTTCTGTTGTACGAGTAAACCAGTCTATTGCTATTGGAGCTGGCATTAGAGCTGATAAAGCGGAGATATATGGTGGTTCTATTACTGAAGGCGCATGGGCTCGAGGCGATCAATCAATTGCGATTGGCGGTAATGTTGTTTCTTATGGTAATGCATCGGTTGCGATTGGTGGGGATGATACTGATAAAGCAGCGGCTACACAAACGACTTATATCAATACTAATGGCCAAGATAAAACGGGAACGGTTCAACAAGCATTTAAAGATTTAACTGGAGGGGATCTTCAAAGTCCCCGTTGGATGAATACGATTGCTGGTGAGGCTGCTGTATCATTAGGAACAAAAACAAAATCTGGGGATCTTTCATTAGCATTAGGTTCATTGGCTGCAGCTCAAAAAACGAATGCTGTCGCTGTTGGTACTGGGGCTAATGCATCGTTTGCAAACTCTGTTGCGATTGGTGGTGGTTCTGCGACGGATAAAGCAGGGGTTGCCTATACTACTCGTACTATTTTAGGGACAACCTATACTTGGGCTGGTGGTGCAAATACTATCGCAGGGGACGTTGTTTCCATTGGTAAAAAAGGTTATGAACGTCAACTCATCAACTTATCACCAGGTGATATTTCCGCAAATTCAACTGATGCAATTAACGGTTCTCAGCTTTATGCTGCGATGGCAGAAATTGAAAAAATTCATTATTTCTCGGTTAAATCAAATGTAACAGGTAACCAGAATAATACTGGTGCATCTGGAGTTAATGCGATTGCTATTGGTCCAAATGCGAGCACTATTACAGAAGCCTCGATTACTATGGGCTTAAATGCCAATGCATCTGATAGAGGTAAAAATGCAGTTGCGATTGGTGCAGATGCTAAAACAACAGCAGAAAATGGTGTTTCATTAGGCCACAAAGCTAATAGTGAGTATTCAAACTCTACGGCAATTGGTTATTCAAGCCATGCAAATGGTGGTAATGCTACGGCTGTTGGTACTAATGCCAAAGCCGTTACTAACTCGACAGCACTAGGTTCTAATACAGATGCTAAAGAGTTAGGCGTAGCCATTGGCCATACTGCCTCTTCTGCTTATGCAGGCGTTGCTACGGGGGCAAATGCAAATGTTAGTGGCATTTATGGTATCGCAATAGGTAATAATGCTAATGCTTCAGAACAAGCATCTATTGCTATCGGTAAGGGCGCAGCTGGCTCGGCAGCTGATGGTGTAGCGATTGGTTCATCAGCTAATGCAACGGTGCAAAATTCAGTTGCACTAGGTAAATATAGTGTTGCAGGTGGCAATGTTTTCGGTGGAACCGCCCATGAAGCAGCCTTCAAAAATGATACTGGCGTGAGTGAAAATAAACAGTTTAAAGCAGGTCTAGCTAATAATTCGCTTGGTGCTGTTTCAGTTGGTAAAGAAGGTTTTGAACGTCAAATTCAAAATGTTGGTGCAGGTCGTGTTACTGCTAATTCAACTGATGCAATTAATGGTTCACAGCTTTATACCGTATTAACTTATAGTGGCTTTAACGTACAACAAAATGGTACTTCTAAATCACGTATCAATAACAATGGTTTTGTGAACTTTAAAGATGGTAATTTAACCACTGTAAATGTAACTGATGCGGATAATGGCACAATTGTGAAATTTGATGTCAACACAACAACTATCACTACTGATGCAGAAGGCAATGCAACTGCAGCGAATCCAAGCAATCTAGCAACTGCAGGCGACGTGACTAGCGCAATTAATAAAGTACGTAACATGCCATTAACCTTTGCTGGTGATGCAGGAAAGGATGTAGAGCGTAAATTAGGTGAAAAAGTTAACTTAGTTGGTGGTGTAACTGATGAGACTAAACTTTCTGATGGTAACATTGGCGTGGTGGCAGATGGTACTGATAAGTTAGAAATCAAATTAGCTAAGGATATCAAAGTTGATAGCGTAAAAGCTGGTGATACAACCATTAATACTGATGGTTTAAAAATTGTCGGTGGTCCAAGTGTCACTAAATCAGGTATTGATGCAGCAGGTAATAAAATTAGCAATGTTGCAGCGGGTACCGATGACAAAGATGCTGTGAATTTTTCACAATTAAAAGATGTGGAAAAAGTAGCTAATAAAGGCTGGAATTTAACTGCTAATGGAGAAAATAGTAGTAATGTAGCACCTGGTGAAACGGTTGATTTGAATAACACCGATGGCAATATTAAAATTACCAAAAATGCAGCAGATGATAATGTGACGTTTAATTTAAATGAAACGATTAATGTTACTAATGTTAATGCTGCAGGTAATGTAACAGTTGGTGATACTGTTTTAAATACAGATGGCTTGAATATTAAAGATGGTCCAAGTGTAACAAAATCTGGTATTGATGCTGCTGGCAAGAAAATTAGCAACGTAGCAGCAGGTGATGTAAATGAAACATCACAAGATGCAGTAAACGGTAGCCAACTTTATCAAACAATTAATAACCTCACCACAAAAGGCTTTGGATTAACTGCTCAAGATGGTAATTCTGTGAAGAAACCATTAGGTGAAACGGTTGAGGTTGTTGGCGCAGATAAAAATATCAGCACCAAGGTTGAAGAAGGTAAAGTTAAGATTGCTTTATCGAAAGATATCAAGGTTGATAGTGTCACTGCGGGCGATACCAAAATTGATAAAGATGGTTTGAAAGCAGGTGATGTTACCGTGACTAACGCACCAATTAAAGTAGATGGTAACGTAGTAAATAACGTTAATGAGGCGATTAATCAAACTGCGAAACAAGCATTTAGTCCACTTACTTTTGCTGGTGATACTGGAAACAATGTAGAGCGTAAATTAGGTGAAACAGTTAACCTAGTTGGTGGTGAAACGGACACGACTAAACTTTCCGATGGTAACATTGGTGTGGTAGCAGATGGCACTGATAAGTTAGAAATTAAATTAGCTAAGGATATCAAAGTTGATAGCGTAAAAGCTGGCGATACAACCATTAATACTGATGGATTAACTATTGCTGGTGGGCCAAGTATAACCAAATCAGGTATTGACGCTGCAGGTAAGAAAATTAGCAATGTTGGAGATGGCGATGTATCTAAAGATAGCAAAGATGCAATAAACGGTAGCCAACTTTATAATGCTGTAGCGACCACTGATTTAAAACCTAATACAACAGGAAAAATTGATACACCTGTAGATGGCTCTAAATTGGTGAATGCAACCACTGTTGCAAATGCAATCAATAATTCTGGTTGGAATGTCACTGTGAATAAAGACGGTGGTGAAGCTGAAGGTGAAACTGTTCAAAAGGTAAGCCCAGGTAATACCGTGACTTATATCGCAGGACAAAATATCAAAATTAAGCAAGATGGCATGAATTTCACTATTTCTACTACCAAAGATTTAAAAGCCGGAACTGTAAATGCCACAACAGTTAATACTACTACAATCAATCTTGGTGAAGGTGATAATTCAACGCCAATTACAGTGGTAAGTGGTAAAGATGCAGCACCAAACTTGGATGGTAAAACACCAAATCGTATGAACTTTGGTGGTGAAACTATCGCAACATTAAGCGATGGCTTAAAATTTGGTGCAAATGTAGGTGATGTTTACGGTGCGAAATTAAATAGCCAAATCAATGTGAAAGGTGCAGATAGCAACACAAACTGGAGTGAGTTTGATGGTGGCGATAATGTGATGACCAACATTGATAAGAGCGGTAATGTTCGTGTAGGTATCAAGAAAAACCTTAAAGTGGAAAGCGTAACTGCAAACAAATTCACTGCGGGTGATACTGTGATTGATGGCAATGGCGTAACCATTAAAAATGGTCCAAGCATGACTAAAAATGGTATTGATGCAGGTAATAAACAAATTACCAATGTTGCACCAGGGCGCATTGCAGCAGACAGTACTGATGCGGTAAACGGCAGCCAATTACACGAAGTAAAAGCTGACATGAATAACAAGATCAATAAGTTAAATGGTCAAGTGAACAAGTTAGGTAAGCGTGTAAATGCAGGTACAGCAAGCGCGTTAGCGGCGTCTCAATTACCACAAGCTTACATTCCAGGTAAGAGCATGGTATCTGTGGCAGCGGGTAATTACCAAGGTCAAAATGCAGTGGCATTAGGTATGTCACGTATTTCAGATAACGGTAAAATCATTATTCGTTTAGCAGGTACTAGCGATACACAAGGTAAAGTGGGTGTAGCAGTTGGTGCAGGTTACCACTGGTAATTTATTGTTAATAAATAAAAGGCATGGGAAACCATGCCTTTTTTATTGCCAAAAGTGCGGTCGATTTTCATCTTGTTTTTCGTATAATAGGGTAAGTCAACTTGGAGAAGAATATGATTATCGGACCTTATATCAACGCACTGGCGATTATTAGTGGCGCAGTTATCGGTGCGGCGCTCGGTGGACGCATTCCAGAGCGTTTACGCACTAATCTAACCTTAATCTTTGGCTTGTGTTCCATGGGCATGGGTATTGTGATGGTGGCGAAAACCACCAATATGCCAGCAATGATTTTATCGGTGTTATTAGGGACGATAATTGGCGAGTTGCTTTTATTGGAACAGGGGATCAATAAACTGGCATCATCAGCCAAAGGTATTGTTGAAAAGATGTTTCCTGATAAGCCAAGTAGCATGCATAGCCAAGAAGAGTTCTTATCTAAATTTGTTGCGATTGTAGTTTTATTTTCATTTAGTGGAACGGGGATTTTCGGGGCGATGAATGAGGGGATGAGTGGTAATTTTGATATCCTCATTGTGAAATCCTTTTTAGATTTTTTCACCGCGATGATCTTTGCCACATCGCTTGGCATTTCTGTGGCAAGTATTTTTATGCCACAAACATTGGTTCAAGTGATTTTAGCTTATTCTGCGGTGTTTATTATTCCTTTTGTAACACCTGAAATGCGAGGTGATTTTGCTGCGGTAGGCGGTATGCTAATGATTGCGGCGGGCTTTCGCATTTGTAATATCCAAATGTTCCATGTGGCGAATATGTTGCCGGCTCTTTTTCTCGCCATGCCAATTTCTCATTTCTGGAGTACCTTTTTCTAAAAAATAGGCGTGTATAACGCCTATTTCTTTTTCTGACAATGAGGGCAATAAAAGCTATTGCGTTGCCCAATAATCATACTTTCAATCTTAGTGCCACATTTAGGACAAGGTTTATCTTTGTTTCCGTACACTAACAATTCCTGAGCAAAATAACCTGGACGGCCATCGGGTTGTAAGAAATCTTTTAATGTTGTACCACCTTGTGTAATGGCTTTCGCTAATACGTTTTTAATCGTTTCAACGAGTAAGGCACATTGGTTTCGTGTGAGATTTTCGGCTAATTTCATCGGATGCAAACCACATAAAAAGAGTGTTTCATTGGCATAAATATTTCCTACGCCCACGACGACAGCATTATCCATTAAAAAGGTTTTAAGTGCGGTCGATTTCTTGCGTGATTTTTTAAAAAGGTATTCCGCATTAAATTCATCAGAAAGTGGTTCTGGACCAAGTTTTAGAAAAAGATGAAAGTCACCTAAGCTTTCCGTCCATAACCATGCACCGAAGCGTCTCGGGTCATTATAACGCAGTAATTTGCCATTATTCATTACAATATCAAGGTGATCGTGTTTATCAATAGGACTATCGTGCGGCACAATTCGAACAGAGCCAGACATGCCTAAATGGCCAATGATATAACCTTTTTCAGTATGAATAATGAGGTATTTCGCACGGCGAGAAGTATCTAAAATTTTGACGTTTTTGAGCGTTGTTAATTCAGGAGAGACAACCCAGCGTAATTGTGGTTGACGCACTACAATTTTTTCAATGGTAAAACCTTTTAAATAGGGACTGACACCGCGTAGGGCTGTTTCGACTTCAGGAAGTTCAGGCATAGATAATCTCGGTAATGAATTTGTGATATAAAAAAACCCGAACAATGTCGGGCTTTTTTCAAATCAGCAAAATTATTTGATTTTTGCTTCTTTATAGATAACGTGTTTACGCACTACTGGATCAAATTTTTTGATTTCCATTTTTTCAGGCATATTACGTTTGTTTTTATCAGTTGTGTAGAAGTGACCAGTCTCTGCTGTAGAAACTAAACGGATTTTCTCACGAGCGCCTTTAGCTGCCATGTTTTAGCTCCTTAGATTTTTTCGCCACGAGCACGGATTTCAGCTAACACTGCATCAATGCCTTTTTTATCGATAATACGCATACCTTTCGCAGTTAAACGTAAGGTCACGAAACGGTTTTCACTTTCAACCCAGAAACGGTGAGTGTGAAGGTTTGGAAGAAAACGACGACGTGTCGCATTCAACGCGTGTGAGCGGTTGTTACCCACAGCTGGACGCTTGCCTGTTACTTGACAAACTCTAGACATAATAATCTCCAATAATTTAAATATAAGCTCGAGCTTATGGTTCGGATAATGAAGCTTAAAACTAAGCTTGCTTCCTCGTCAGGTCGCAGTATCCGACCCACTTACTATATTAAAGGTCGCAAATTATACTGACTTTATTTTCATTTCTCAAGTCCAAAAGCGATTTTTCCGTCTTTAAATGGAAATGAATGATAAAAAAATCATCAAATTCTCTAAAACTATAACAGATTATGTTCAGCAAAAGAATAACAAGTCCCTTTGCCGACAATAAAATGATCCAAAATACGAATATCCATTAACTCAGCAGCCTCAATAATTTTTTGTGTGATCATTTTGTCGGAATAGCTCGGTTCTGCTAGGCCAGAAGGGTGGTTGTGAGCCAAAATTAAGGCAGCTGCATTGCAGTAAAGGCTTTCTTTGATGATTTCACGCGGATAGACATTCGTTACATTAATTGTTCCTAAAAATAACCGCTCTTTTTTAATCAAACGATGTTGATTATCTAAAAATAACACCATAAAAATTTCACGTTCTTCATGGTGAAGCTCAGCTTGAAGATAAAGCTTTACCGTAGATGTGTCGCTAAATACATGCTCTATCAGTAATTCTTGCTTCAGATAACGTTTTGTCATTTCTGTGGTGGCTTGCAGTTGAATAAACTGCGTAATGCCTAATCCTTTTACTTTGCAAAAGGCTTCTTTATCTGCGCTTAATAAGGTTTGAAGAGAGCCAAAATGTTGCAGCACGTTATGTGATAATTCCATGACAGGGCAACCTTTAATCCCTGTTCGTAGAAAAATAGCGAGTAATTCGTGATCTTCTAGGGCTTCAACTCCATATTTCAACAATTTTTCACGAGGCATTAAAGGAGAGTTTGTTTGCATATTAATTAATGAAAAGAAAAAAGTGCGGTCAATTTTCAGGATGTTTTCAATCTTTGCGAGAAACTAGTTTTATTTTTGAAATCGAGATCGCAAAAATAAAATTTTTTATTGGCGAAATTTGAAGTAAAATAGGCGACCTTAAGTTGTTAAGTACTAACACACAAAACATATCCATTCTATTAAGTTGCAGCGGAGTAGCAAATGAGCTTGAGCGGAAAGCGTATTGTTGTCGGGATTACAGGAGGCATTGCCGCCTATAAAACCATTGAGTTTATTCGTTTATTACGCAAATCTAACGCAGAAGTTCGAGTGGCTTTAACGCCAGCCGCCGCTGAATTTGTCACACCTTTAACGCTACAAGCCATTTCGGGTAATGCGGTTTCTCAATCTTTACTTGATCCTCAAGCTGAATTAGCCATGGGGCATATTGAGCTGGCCAAATGGGCCGATGCGATTGTGATTGCGCCGGCTAGCGCCGATTTTATTGCGCGTTTAACCGTTGGAATGGCAAATGATTTACTCAGTACGATTTGTCTCGCGACAAGTGCACCTATTTTGCTCGCACCGGCTATGAATCAGCAAATGTACCGCCAGGCGATTACACAACAAAATTTGACCGCCCTTTCTGCGCGAGGTATTCATTTTGTGGGGCCAAATAGTGGCTTTCAAGCTTGTGGTGATGTGGGCGCAGGCAGAATGTCTGAGCCTGCTGAAATTTTCGAATCACTTCAATCACTTTTTGCTATCCAACAAGATTTAGTCGATTTAAGTGTCACTATTACAGCTGGTCCGACGCGTGAAGCTATCGATCCGGTTCGTTATATTTCTAATCACAGCTCAGGTAAAATGGGCTTTGCAATTGCCGAGGCTTTTGCAAAACGTGGGGCAAATGTCATCTTAATTGCGGGGCCTGTTAATCTGGCTACACCGAAAAATGTTCATCGTATTGATGTGACAACCGCCTATGAAATGTGGCAAGCCTCCCTTGAAAGTGCGGTCAAAAATCGCATCTTTATTGGCTGTGCCGCTGTGGCTGATTATCGAGTGGCGGAAGTCGCTGGTCAAAAAATTAAGAAAACCAATGATAACGATGAGCTTTCTCTTAAATTGGTGAAAAATCCAGATATTATCGCTAGTGTGGCAAGTTTAGAAAAAAATCGTCCATTTGTTGTGGGCTTTGCAGCTGAAACACAAAATGTCGCTGAATATGCGAAGAGCAAACTTCAACGCAAAAATTTAGATATGATTTGTGCTAATGATGTATCGGGTGGGCAAGTATTCGGACAAGATCAAAATGCCTTGCAGATCTTTTGGAAAACAGGCGAAAAAGCGTTGCCGTTAGCTGATAAAAACAAATTGGCAGAAGTGTTGGTCACCGAAATTGTTGAGCATTATCACAAATAAAATACGTTCAAAATTCGTTGGATTTTGTGACCGCACTTTTGTATGACAGATGTATGACAGATTTCTTTTAAAGGATAAATAAGCATGAAAAAAATTGATGTAAAAATTTTAGATAGCCGTATTGGCAACGAATTTCCTTTACCAACTTATGCAACCGAAGGTTCAGCAGGTTTGGATTTACGTGCATTGCTTGAAGAAGGCATTGAAATTCAACCAGGCGAAACCAAACTTATCCCAACAGGCCTTTCAATTTATATTGCCGATCCGAACCTTGCAGCAGTGATTCTGCCTCGTTCGGGTTTAGGTCATAAACACGGTATCGTTTTAGGTAACTTGGTGGGCTTAATTGATTCAGATTACCAAGGTCCATTAATGGTGTCGGTATGGAATCGTGGTCATGAACCGTTCAAAATTGAAGTTGGTGACCGTATTGCGCAATTAGTCTTTGTGCCAGTAGTACAAGCGGAATTCAATATTGTCAGCGAATTTACCGAAACTGAACGCGGTGATGGCGGTTTTGGTCATTCAGGTAAAAAATAAACTATGGTAGAACAATTATCTCTCGTAGAAGTTGATGAGATTGCGGCGGAAATCAAACCGCCAAAAATCGAAAAACGCACGGTAAAAGAACGTCGGCAACAAGTGTTGACGGTGCTTACCCATATGTTGCATTCTGAACGGGGAATGGAGCGTATGACAACAGCGCGTTTAGCGGAAGAAGTAGGAGTGTCAGAAGCGGCACTTTATCGTTACTTCCCAAGTAAAACTAAAATGTTTGAAGCCTTGATCGATAATATTGAAGCGAATTTATTTAGCCGTATCACCACATCGATTCGTAACGAAACCAATACGATGAATCGAGTGCGCGACATTATGCAGATGATCCTCGACTTTGCGCGTAAAAATCCTGGCTTGACACGTATTTTGACCGGACATGCCTTGATGTTTGAAGAGCCTCTTTTACAGGCTCGTGTCGCGCAATTTTTCGATCGTCTTGAAATGCAATTTGTGAATATTTTACAAATGCGAAAATTACGTGAGGGGCGGGGTTTTAACGTTGATGAACGCATTATTGCGGGGCATTTAGTGACCCTTTGTGAAGGGCAGTTTATGCGTTATGTCCGCACAAACTTCCGTTTAGGCGCAAATCAAAGTTTTGAACAGCAATGGCGTTTTCTTGAACCGCTTTTTGCTTAATTGACTTTAGTTGATAAATATATGATTATTCCGTGGCAAGAATTGCCAACAGAAACCTTAGAAAATATTGTGGAAAGTGTGGTACTTAGAGAAGGTACCGATTATGGTTCACACGAATTTTCTTTAGAACAAAAAAAACAACACCTACTAAACAAGATTCATAATGGAAGTGCAGTGATTGTTTGGTCAGAATTACATGAATCCATTGATATAAAAGATAAAATGGAATTTCTAAAATGAATCAATAGGAGCTTATATGTCAGAAGATGTAGAATTACTTGAAGAACAAAAGTTACAAGACGATGATCAGCAACGCGATCCTGCTCTGGATTGGTTCCTAACTCACTGTCATTTGCATAAATATCCTGCAAAATCGACCTTAATCCACGCAGGGGAAGATGCCAATATTTTATATTTCTTAATTAAAGGAACGGTGATGGTTTCATCAAAAGATGATGAAGGCAAAGAGATGATTTTATCTTATTTAGGTGCTGGACAATTTTTTGGTGAAGCGGGTTTATTTGATGAAGGCTCGAAACGTTCTGCTTGGGTAAAAACGAAAACCCCTTGTGAAATTGCAGAAATTTCTTATAAAAAATATCGTCAGCTTATTCAAATTAATCCTGAGATTTTAATGTTCCTTACTTCTCAGTTATCAAAACGCTTGCAAAATACATCTCGACAAGTGACTAACCTGGCCTTTTTGGATGTGGCGGGGCGTATTGCTCAGGCGCTTATGCATCTAGCAAAACAACCTGAAGCCATGACTCATCCGGATGGCATGCAGATTAAAATTACTCGTCAGGAAATTGGTCAAATGGTGGGCTGTTCACGTGAAACCGTAGGGCGAATAATTAAGATGCTGGAAGATCAAAATCTAATTCATGCGCACGGTAAAACCATTGTGGTTTACGGCACTCGATAGCAAAAATAACCGTCTTTAATAAGACGGTTATTTTGTTTTTGTTACATTGATGTGATAGTTGAAATGACTTTGTTAATTTTTATACGAAAAGCGAAAAAATACTTCTTCTAGTGCAATATCTTAATTGACAAAATAGCAGAAGACTTCTATCATAACACTGCCTTCCAATGTAGTTTCTTTGGAAGTCAGGATTGGTCTCCTGAATATACAAGTGGCTTTTAAAAGATTCTTAATCTTTTAATTTTATATCGCAGACTGGAACCCCAGAGATGCTTTAAATCTATGGTGGGCTAGGTAGAAATCCCGCAGGGATGCGATGCAGTAAGCCACTTGCTGTTAAGACCAATTCTGCTTAGTTCCACCACCCTTCAAAACAATCTTCAATTTTCAAACTTTCATTTTACTCACTTCAAACGAGAAATTCTCAGCTAAAGTGCGGTCATTTTTTACTTTATTTTTGGCAAAAAAATACCGACCCATTTCTGAGTCGGCATTTCATTTTGTGTGTGTTATTTCACTTTTTGTTTCATGGCTTCAGCCACAAGTTCAGCTTCAGGGCCGAGAACCACTTGTAAGCCATCGTTACCAATTTTCACGATACCTTTTGCACCAAGAGATTTAAGCTGCTCTTCATTAATTTTATGTTGATCGACTAAGCTTAAACGTAATCGAGTGATACAAGCATCAATATTTTTGAAGTTATCAGCACCACCTAAAGCATCAATAAATTTGACCGCTCTTTCTTCACGAGATTGGTTCGCTGCTGGTTGTGCGGCAGTAGTTTCTTCTGCTTCTTCTGTACGACCTAATGTTTTTAAGTTGAAAGCTTTAATTGCAAAACGGAATACTGCATAGTAAATTACGAAGAATACTAAGCCTTGTACGATTAGCATATACCATTCAACGGCTAATGGGTTACGTGATGAAAGCACCATATCTACGAGACCCGCACTGAAACCGAAGCCTGCGATCCAATTCATTGTTGCCGCGATAAAGACAGAAATACCGGTTAATACCGCGTGGATGAAGTAAAGCACTGGTGCAACAAACATGAAAGAGAATTCTAATGGCTCGGTGATACCTGTAAAGAATGAGGCAAATGCACCCGCAAGCATGATTGATGCCACTTTAGTTCTTTGACTTGGTTTAGCGCTGAGATAAATCGCTAATGCTGCACCCGGTAAACCGAACATCATAACAGGGAAGAAACCGGCTTGATACATACCCGTTACACCAACCGTTGCAGTACCTTCAGCAAGTGATTTTGCACCACCTAAGAAGTTTGGAATGTCATTGATACCTGCGACGTCAAACCAGAATACAGAGTTCAATGCATGGTGTAAGCCAACAGGAATGAGTAAACGGTTGAAGAAACCGTAAAGACCCGCACCAACAGCGCCTAAGTCTTTAATGCTTTCACCGAATGACACTAAACCACCGAAAATATATGGCCAGATGTAAAGCAATACGAAGCTGATGAACATCATGACAAAAGAAACGACGATTGGCACAAGGCGTTTTCCGCTAAAGAAGGAGAGTGCTTTTGGCAATTCCACTTGATAGAAACGATTATAAAGTTCAGCTGAAATCACCCCGATCAAAATCCCAATAAATTGGTTATTGATTTTCCCGAAGGCGGCAGGCACTTCACTTACGTCGATATGTTGTAGCTGAGCAACGCTGCCAGGTGAAAGTAGAGTGGTTACCACATAGTAACCCACTAAACCTGAAAGTGCAGCGGAACCATGTTTGTCCTTAGATAAACCGAAAGCAACGCCAACGGCAAAAAGCAGGCCCATGTTATCGATGATAGCACCGCCTGATTTAATTAAAAATGCAGCAAGTTGACTGTTAGCTCCCCAGCCATCTGGGTCAAGCCAATAACCAATACCCATCAGTACAGCCGCTGCTGGTAAGACAGCAACAGGTACCATTAAGGCTTGCCCAATTTTTTGCGCATAACCTAACACATTCATTTTTTTTCTCCTATTTATAGTAATGAAGTATTACTTCATATTCTAAAGTAAAAAAAAATATTTTGTACAAATGTGGTAACTTTATCTCAAAATTGAGAAGCCGATCACAATTTTTGAAATTGTACTTCAAAAAATATTTTTTTATGGTGCAAGTTTTACTGCGTTTTACTATAATGGACAAAAAGCCAAAAAGGAAACCAAGTGTTACTGTCTAATGTAGGAGTTTATATGTCGAAATTATCACATAATGAAGTATTAGATAAAATCAAATTTGGTCTTATTGCTTCTTGTCAGCCTGTTGATGACGGCCCGATGGATAAACCAGAAATCGTGGCAGCCATGGCACAGGCTTCTGTTGTTGGTGGTGCCGCAGGATTGCGTATCGAGGGCATAGAAAATCTTAAAGCAACACGCCCTACTGTGAATGTACCGATTATTGGTATTGTGAAACGAGATTTACCTGATAGCCCAGTGCGAATTACCCCATTTTTGCATGATATTGAAGATTTAGCGAAAGCCGGTGCAGACATTATTGCCGTGGATGGGACAAATCGCCCTAGACCAGTAGATATTGAAAGTGCGGTCAAAAAAATCCACGAATTAGGCTGTTTAGCCATGGCGGATTGTTCGAATTTAGAAGAAGGCTTGTACTGTCAAAAACTCGGTTTTGATATTGTGGGCAGTACGATGTCTGGCTACACAGGTGGTACTGTGCCAGAGGAGCCTGATTATCAATTGGTTAAAGATTTGAAAGCAGCAGGTTGCCGTGTCATGGCGGAAGGACGTTATAACACCCCTGAGTTGGCGAAAACGGCAATTGAAATTGGTGCTTATTGTGTGACAGTAGGTTCTGCATTAACTCGCTTAGAGCATATCGTAAGTTGGTTTACAGAAGCCATTCATTCAGCGAAAAAATAAAGGAAGAGGATATGTCATTAACAGTGGATAGTGGTCAGACATTACAGCGTTGTTTGGCATTAGATATTGGTGGCACGAAAATCGCTTCTGCTATAGTGAAAAATGGTGAAATTCAACAGCGAAAACAGATTTCTACGCCACAAGATGATGCCGCGCAAGCGATGCATCAAACCCTTGCGCAGTTGTTAAAAGAATATGAAGGGCAGTTTGATTATGTTGCCGTTGCTTCAACGGGCATTATTAATCAAGGCATTCTGACCGCACTTAATCCTAAAAACCTGGGTGGATTAGCCCAATTCCCATTAAAAGATAGCATTGCACAGCATACTGATAAACCGATTGGTTTACTTAATGATGTGCAAGCTGCCGCCTATGCCGAGTATCAATTACAAAATCCTAATGATGTTCAAAATTTTACCTTTATTACGGTTTCAACCGGCGTAGGGGGCGGTTTAATTTTAAATCATCGTTTACTTACTGAGCCAAACGGCATTGCTGGGCATATTGGCCATACTTTATCTGATCCTAATGGTCCAATTTGCGGCTGTGGTCGCCGTGGTTGTGTTGAAGCCATTGCATCAGGTCGAGCCATTGAAGCGGTTTCTTCTCAATGGGATGATCCTTGTGATCCGAAAGAAGTTTTTGTGCGTTTCCGTCAAAATGATGAAAAAGCGACCGCACTTGTGACTCGTTCAGCCCAAGCCATTGCAAATTTAATTGCGGATTTGAAGATTGGATTAGATATGCAAAAAGTCGTGGTTGGCGGTAGCGTAGGGTTGGCAGAAGGTTATTTACCGCTAGTTCAATCTTTATTAAGTGAACTTCCCGCTGTTTATCATTGCGAATTAGAAAGTGCTCAATTTGGACAAGATGCAGGCTTGATTGGCGCGGCTTACTGGGTAAAAGATTGCTTATTACAAGCAAAAAATACGGGAGTGGTTTATGGCTAAGAATGGCAATATTTTAAATACCATCAGCTCGTTATATCGTAGTTTAACGAAAACAGAGAAAAAAATTGCGGATGCGATTTTGTTGAATCCCGATCTTGCGGTGCAAGCGCCTTTAGCTGAAATTGCCGCTCATTTAGAAGTGGGGGAGGCGACCTTTGTACGTTTTTGCCGTACTCTCGGCTTTAAAGGTTTCAGTGATTTTAAATTGGAATTATCCATCGAGCTTGCCACAAAAGATGGCAAAGATAACACCGTATTAGATTCAGATATTACCGATTCTGACAACTCATTGAATATTGCGCATAAGCTGAAATCTGCCATCAATAACGTGATGGATGAAACCATTAATTTATTAGATTTTGAGCAGTTGGAAGAAGCAGTAAAAGCCATTCAACAAGCGAATCGTGTTTTCTTATTTGGTGTGGGTACATCCGGTATTACCGCGGAAGATGCCAAAAATAAACTGATGCGTATCGGTGTGCAAGTGGATGCGACAGGTAACAACCATTTTATGTATATGCAGGCATCGTTATTGACAAAAAAAGATGTGGCAATTGGTTTGAGTCATTCCGGTTATTCTCAAGAAACGACTCATACCATGAAAATTGCCAAAGAAAACGGTGCCAAAACCATTGCGATTACGCACAGTCTGCGTTCACCCATCACAGAATATGCCGATCTTGTTTTAGTGAATGGGAATAAGCAAGGCAAGTTGCAAGGCGACTCTATCGGCACGAAGATCGCTCAATTATTCGTATTAGATTTGATTTACGCTTTATTAGTACAGGCATCACAGGAAAGTGCGGTCAAAATAAAGCAAAAAACATTAAATGTCATTTTAGAACAACGTATCAAATAGGAGAGAAAAATGCGTAACTTAAAAGGTATTTTTAGTGCGTTATTAGTATCATTCAATGAAGATGGCTCTATCAATGAAAAAGGCTTGCGTGAAATTATTCGCTATAACATTGATAAGATGAAAATTGATGGTTTATATGTAGGCGGTTCAACAGGTGAAAACTTCATGCTTTCTACGGAAGAGAAAAAACAAATTTTCCGTATCGCGAAAGATGAAGCAAAAGACCAAGTCGCGCTAATCGCACAAGTGGGTAGTGTGAACTTACATGAAGCAGTGGAATTAGGTAAATATGCAACGGAATTAGGCTATGACAGTCTTTCTGCAGTAACCCCGTTCTACTATAAATTTAGCTTCCCTGAAATCAAACATTACTATGATACGATCATTGCTGAAACAGGCAATAACATGATTGTGTACTCAATTCCGTTCTTAACAGGCGTGAATATGGGAATTGAGCAATTCGGCGAACTTTATAAAAACCCGAAAGTGCTAGGTGTGAAATTTACCGCAGGGGATTTCTATCTATTAGAACGCTTGAAAAAAGCTTATCCAAATCACCTCATTTGGGCTGGTTTTGATGAAATGATGGTGCCGGCAGTCTCTCTTGGTGTAGATGGTGCGATCGGTAGTACATTCAACGTAAACGGTGTGCGTGCAAGACAAATCTTTGAATTAACCAAACAAGGTAAATTGGCTGATGCGCTTCAAGTTCAACACGTGACCAATGACCTTATCGAAGGCATTTTAGCGAATGGCTTATATCTCACTATCAAAGAGTTGTTGAAACTAGATGGTGTGGATGCAGGTTATTGCCGTGAGCCAATGACAGCGAAAGCAACACCAGAGCAATTAGCGAAAGCGAAAGAGTTAAAAGCAAAATATTTATAAATTAATGGAAAAGTGACCGCACTTGCTTCTTTCCTCCCTCTATAGCGGGATGGAAAGAATGTCAGTGTGGTACTGATAAGGAAGGTTATTATGCGTCTCATTCCTCTGAACAATGAACAACAAGTCAGCCGTTGGGCGGCGCGTCATATTGCTGATCGAATTAATCATTTTAAACCTACAGCAGAACGTCCTTTTGTATTAGGTTTACCAACAGGCAGTACACCACTTAAGACCTATCAAGAATTGATTAAATTAAATCAAGCCGGAGAAGTGAGTTTTAAACATGTGGTGACCTTTAATATGGATGAATATGTGGGTTTGCCAAAAGAACATCCAGAAAGCTATCACAGTTTTATGCATAATAATTTCTTCAACCATATTGATATTCAACCGCAAAATATCAATATTTTGAATGGTAACACCGATGACCATGATGAAGAATGTCGTCGTTATGAAGAAAAAATTAAATCTTACGGTAAAATTCATTTATTTATGGGCGGCGTAGGCGTAGATGGTCATATTGCCTTTAACGAACCTGCTTCTTCTTTAAGTTCGCGCACCCGTATTAAAACCTTAACACCAGATACCATTATTGCGAATTCTCGTTTCTTTAATAACGATGTAAATCAAGTACCAAAATATGCTTTAACAATCGGCGTGGGTACATTACTTGATGCAGAAGAAGTGATGATTTTAGCAACAGGCCATAATAAAGCCTTAGCCGTGCAAGCTGCGGTAGAAGGCAGTATTAATCACCTTTGGACGGTAAGTGCCTTACAGCTCCATCGCCATTTTGTTTTAGTATGTGATGAGCCTGCTCTGCAAGAATTAAAAGTGAAAACAGTGAAATATTTTACTGAATTGGAAGGTCGTGCGATTCATAGTGTGTTATAAGTGCGGTTAATTTTAATTTGATTTTAGGAAGGTATGATGAAGTATGCATTAATTAACAGCGTAATCTACACCAAAAATGAAGTGTTAAGAGATTATGCAGTGGTTATTGAAGGGGAATATATTCAATCCGTTATTCCACAAAGCGAATTAGAAAGTGGGATTAAAACCATTGATTTAAAAGGTCATAATCTCACAGCGGGCTTTATTGATCTGCAACTAAATGGCTGTGGTGGCGTGATGTTTAACGATCAAACAAGCGTAGAAACATTAGAAATTATGCAAGCGACTAATTTGAAATCAGGCTGTACTAGTTTCTTACCAACGTTTATTACCGCACCGGATGAAGATATCAAACGCGCAGTAAGTATCATGCGAGAGTATTTGAACAAGCATAAAAATCAAGCGCTTGGTTTACACATCGAAGGCCCTTATTTGAGCTTAGAGAAAAAAGGCGTACATCGCCCGGAATATATCCGTGAAGCGACGCCAGAGATGAAAGATTTCTTATGTGATAATGCGGATGTCATCACCAAACTGACCATTGCTGCTGAAAACCCAACGGTGCAATATATTCCTGATTTTGTGAAAGCAGGCATTATTGTGTCTATTGGGCACTCTAATGCGACTTATGAAGTAGCGAAAGCTGCCTTTCATAAAGGTGCAACGTTTGCTACTCACTTACACAATGCTATGTCGCCGATCAGTTCAGGACGCGCAATGGGTGTAGTTGGTGCAGTGTTAGATTCCGATGTTTACACGGGAATTATTGTAGATGGTGTGCATGTGAATTTTGGTAATGTTCGCTTAGATAAAAAAGCGAAAGGTGACAAACTTTGCATTGTAACTGATTCTCTTGCAGCTGCAGGTGCACCACCTGAATTGGAAACTTTCACTTTTGTAGGAAAACCAATTTATGTAAAAGAAGGTCGTTGCTACGATGCAAATGGTACGATTGCGGGTGCATCAATTACCATGATGGAGTCTATTAAGAATGCTGTAGAGTATGTAGAAATTCCATTAGCAGAGGCGATTCGCATGAGTAACCTTTACCCTGCAAGAGCGATTGGTGTAGATGATCGTTTAGGCTCAGTTGAAGCGGGTAAGGTGGCTAACTTGGCCGTATTCACAAAAGATTATGATGTGATTGGTACCGTATTAAACGGCGAATGGAAACCAAACTAAAGTGCGGTCAAAAATAGCATTGTTTTAAACGTAATCCGATCTTTAAACAGATCGGATTATTTTTTATGGTTGCAATTCAGTGATCTTACCGGTATCCACTTGGAACAATTTTCCTTTTCCCACTTGCATCTCTTTGAGTTGACCTTGAGTGATGGCAGTAACAAAGACTTGAGATCCACTTTGTTGCAAGCGTTCCGCAAGCAAGGCACGTTTATGTTGATCCAACTCTGAGGCAAAGTCATCAATTAGGAAGATACAATGACGCTGTTTTTGAATCATTAAATGTTCACCTTGCGCTAAACGTAGCGCACACATCAATAATTTTAATTGACCACGAGAGAGCACATCTTCAACCGGTAATCCATTGGCTTTAAAACGGAAGTCCGCTTTTTGTGGACCTGAAACCGTATAGCCAATGGCTTTATCTCGCTCAAAGTTTTGCGCCAGTAATTCACCATATTCTGTCTCTTTCTCCCAGCCTTGATGAAAGCTAACCGTAATCTCTAATTCGGGTAAAAATAATTGACAGGTTTTTTCGATTTCTGGGCGTAAGGCTTCTGCATATTCAGCACGCCAATCACTCACTTGGTGGGCTAATTTAGCTAATTCAATATCCCAAATTTTAATCGCAGAATAAGGCTGGTTTTGACTTAGTGCAGCATTCCGCTGTTTTAGTAAACGGTTTAATGCGACCCAAGAGGAATGAAAACTGTTATGGTGGTGGAATAAGCCCCAATCTAAAAATGCGCGTCGAAAACTCGGTCCGCCATTTAGTAGGGTCAGCCCTTCAGGCGTAATTAATTGCATAGGTAAAAGGTGAGCGAGATCGGCAATTTTATTGCCGTCTTCACCGTTTATTTTTGCGATGGTATTACCTTGACGAAGTTTTTGTAAGCCAACAGACCATTGATGCTGACTTTCTTGAATTTGGCCAAAAAGCGTGAAATGAGGTTCGTCGTAAGAAATAATGCGATTTGCGACCGCACTTTTGAAAGAGCGTCCATGTCCGAGATAAAAAATGGCTTCTAATAAGCTCGTTTTTCCGCTGCCGTTATTGCCGACTAAAAAGTTAAAGCCGTGATCAAATTCAAGATCCACGGCATTTAAATTTCTAAATTTTTCAACAATTAAGCGGGAGATGGCCATTATTCTTAGAGGCGCATTGGCATAATGACGTATTCTGCACTTGCATCTTCGCTGTTTTCAATTAAGCAGCTTGATGACGCATCAGTGAGGCGAATACGTACTTGTTGGCATTTTAAGGCGTTCAATACATCTAAAATGTAAGTCACATTAAAGCCCACTTCCATTTCTTCACCTTGATAATTCACATCCACGATTTCTTCTGCTACTTCGTGTTCAGGGTTAGATGCGGTAATTTTAAGTTGGTTTTCACTTAAGTTTAAACGCACGCTACGTACACGTTCATTTGAAAGGATAGAAGCACGTACAAAGGCTTGTTTTAAGGTTTCCCAGTTTCCTTCTACGATACGAGTTGCATTACGTGGTAATACACGACGGTAATCCGGGAATCGACCATCAATGAGTTTTGAGGTAAATACAATATGGTTTAAGTGGATACGAAGATTATTCGTGCCGATTTGCAAACGAGCAAGTTCATCACTGCTTTCTAATAAGCGATTCAGTTCTAATACACCTTTGCGAGGGAGAATAACTGAATGGGTTTGTAGATCTTGATCTAATTCGATCGTACAAACGGCAAGACGGTGGCCATCAGTTGCAACAGTACGTAATAAATTACCTTCCGTTTCAAATTTCATGCCGTTTAAGAAATAGCGGGCATCCTGGTTTGCCATTGAAAATTGGGTGGCTTCAATTAAGCGACGCAAGGTGCTTTGCGGTAACGCAAAATCCACTTCAGATTGCCAATCCGTTAGATTTGGATATTCTTCAGCGGGCAGAGTAGTGAGATTAAATTTACTGCGACCTGATTCTACAATGGCGCGATCTTCTTCAAAGGTAACTGTAATTTCAAATTCATCTGATAATGTACGGCAAATATCTAAGAATTTTTTAGCCGGAATGGTGAACGCGCCATCCGCGGTTGAAGAAGAAAGTTGAGTATAGCTAGAAAGCTCAACTTCAAGGTCTGTACCTGTAATAGTCAAACGGTTATCTTCAATTTGTAATAACACGTTATTTAATACAGGAATATTCGGACGATTGCTTAATACGCCACAAACTTGCTGTAAGGGTTTTAATAGATTTTCTCTTGAAATGCTAAATTGCATCATTGGCTCCTTATGCAGATAATGTGCGAATTAAATTCGCCCAATCTTCTTGAATACTGCTGTCTTTTTCACGGAATTTTGGCACTTCACGGCAGGCATTTAAGACTGTCGTATGGTCGCGTTCAAAGGCACGACCAATTTCCGGTAAGCTTTTATTGGTTAATTCTTTTGCTAATGCCATCGCAACTTGGCGTGGGCGAGTGACGGATCTTGCTCTGCTTTTCGATTTTAAATCCGCCACTTTAATTCGATAGTATTCTGCCACGACTTTCTGAATGTTTTCAATGGTTACCAAACGTTCTTGTAAGGCAAGAATATCTTTTAATGTGTCACGAACAAAATCAATATCAATGTGACCACCTTTGAAGTCTTGCATCGCTTTCACACGGTTTAATGCGCCTTCTAATTCACGAACATTGGTGCGTAAGCGTTGGGCAATAAAGAATGCCACTTCTTCTGGTAGCTCCATATTATGTTCTTCTGCTTTTTTCAGCAAAATTGCAACACGAGTTTCTAAATCCGGTGGTTCAATCGCAGTGGTTAAACCCCAACCGAAACGAGATTTTAGGCGTTCTTCAATTTTCTCAATTTCTTTTGGATAGCGGTCAGAGGTCAAAATAATTTGACGGCCAGTTTCAAATAAATTATTGAAAATATGGAAAAATTCTTCTTGTGTTTTTTCTTTCTCTGCGAAGAATTGAATATCATCCACTAATAATGCATCAAGAGAACGATAGAATTTTTTGAATTGATCCATTTTATTATCACGCATTGCTTTTACCATGTGCTGCATAAAATTATTAGCATGGATATAAAGCACGCGGGCATTCGGTTTATTTGCTAAAATACCATTACCGATTGCGTGTAATAAGTGGGTTTTACCTAAACCTGTACCTCCATATAAAAAGAATGGGTTTGCCGTTGGTTCACCTGGAGCAAGAGCAAGTTTTTGACCTACAGCACGGGCGAGTTGGTTTGATTTACCTTCAACAAAGTTTTCAAATAAATGCTTACGATTTAGATGTGATTCAAATTTGCTTGGTGCATCAGATTCTTGCTGAAAACTGACCGCACTTTCTTGATGATTAGCTGTTTGAGTTGAGGAAGGTTCAACAGCTTTTGGAGCTGGTTTTACCCCTTCTTTTACGATAATTTGTAAATTTGGATTTTTAGCAAGGGCTTGGCAAATCTGATGAATTTGAGCCAAGTAATGATTTTCTACCCAGCTTTTCACAAACATATTTGACGCATATAACACCACTTGATCTTGCGAGATTACATCCGCTTGTAGTGGGCGTAACCAAGTACTGAGATCCATCGGGGAAACCTGATCTTGTAGTTGAGATAAGCAATCTTGCCATAGGGTGGAAAGGCTCAC